>CAYLVS010000007.1:0-283 GCA_964387185.1 uncultured Oscillospiraceae bacterium
GGACGCTGTTCAGGCCTATGGGAAAATACCTGTGAATCCGGAAAAATGGAGAGCAGATCTCCTTACGGTGAGCGGTCATAAAATACATGGTCCGAAAGGAACCGGCGCACTCTATATAAGAAAGGGCGTTCACATTGAACCCCATATCTATGGAGGTGGCCAGGAGAGAGGAATTCGCTCCGGTACGGAAAATACTCCGGGGATAGCCGGTTTTGGTCTTGCTGCAGATATTATGCACAGGAACATGGATGAGCGGGTAGGGGCAATGGAAAAAGCAAGGGGC
>CAYLVS010000007.1:293-8170 GCA_964387185.1 uncultured Oscillospiraceae bacterium
GAAATCCCGGACATTACAATCAACAGTCCAGAGTCTGTGTTTGGGATGAAAGACGGATCAAGAGAAAAAAACGATGTTTCAGTATCCAGCCCGGGAATCCTAAACGTGAGTTTTATGGGATGCCGCGGCGAGGCGCTGCTCCATTTCCTGGAGCAGCAGGACATCTACGTGTCCACCGGAGCCGCCTGCTCTTCAAAAAAGGGAGGAAGCAGGGTGCTGGCGGCCGCCGGCCTCGCCGCCCCCGTCATAGACAGCGCTATTCGCTTCAGCTTCAGCGAATTCAATACAATAGAGCAAATGGACTTTGTTTTAATAGAATTAAAAAAGGCGGTTTTGTCCATGAGGAAATTAACACAACGGCAACGTTAATCCTCACCTTTTGTAGGGGAAGATGTCCGCATTGTCTCACAATGCGTACGATTTGAAAGGAGCCAAGAGTGGAAGATAGAAATATATACATCGTCAGATGCGGTGAGGTTGCTCTGAAGGGTATGAATAAACCGTATTTTGAGAGAATGCTGGTGGAACGCATCCGGAAAGTTTTAAAGAAATATCAGGGAATCGAAATCCGTCGAGAAGACGGACTAATTGTCGTTCGCACAATAAAGGGTATTTCTCGGGACGCTGTTATCGGTGAAATTTCAAAAGTGTTCGGTGTCGCTTCGATCAGTCCGGCCGTAGAAGTGGAAACAGACATGGAGGCTATAGAACAAGCCGCTGTTGCCTTTATGCAAATGCAAATAGAAGAAAAAGGCATCAAGACCTTCAAAGTAGAAGCCAAACGATCGGATAAAAGCTTCCCCATAAAGTCGCCGGACATGGCAAGTCAAATAGGCGCAAAGGTCCTGATTGCCTGCAAAGTCCTAAAGGTCGATGTACATCAACCGGAGTGCAGACTCCACATTCACGTGCGCAGAGAGCGAAGCTTTCTGTATGAACAGAAGGTCTCCACTTTGGGAGGACTGCCGCTGGGTACAAACGGAAAGGGTCTAATCCTGCTCTCCGGCGGAATAGACAGTCCCGTAGCCGCTTTTCTCATGGCCAAAAGAGGCATGTATATCGAAGCGGTCCACTTCCATTCCTATCCCTATACCAGCGAAAGGGCCTGGGAAAAGGTGAAGGATCTCGCGCAGGTACTCACCCAGTATTGTGGCAACATCAAAATACACAGCATTAATCTGCTACCCATACAAGAACAGATTGTACAGAATTGTCCCGAGGAAGAGATGACCATTTTGGTACGTCGCTTCATGATGAAAATTGCTGAGATAGTAGCGTCTGATACGGGCTCTCTTATGTTGATCACCGGGGAAAATCTGGGACAAGTAGCCAGCCAGACAGCGGAGGCATTGGTAGTCACAGACGCTTCCACAAATCTGCCGGTAATGCGCCCACTCATTGGAATGGACAAGGTGGAGATCATGGATCTGGCCAGAAAAATAGGCACCTATGATATCTCCATCCTTCCTTACGAGGACTGTTGCACAGTATTTCTGCCCAAGCACCCCAAAACCAAACCAAAGCTTCCTGCGATTTTGGAATCCGAGAGCCGGCTTGACGTGGAAGGCCTCATCGCGACTGCTTTGGAAGGGAAGGAAACCGTTACGATACGTCCCGTTTAGGCGACAAAAAGAGACACTTTTCATCAGAACCTCCTAAAGACAAGCCCCCCTGACCTATGTATAATTAGAGGAAGGATAAGGGGGGTTTTTATATGGAGATAACATTTGAGATGATCGATGACATTCTCATCGTAGTGCTTTCCGGCGAATTGGATCACCACAGCTCGGAAGAAACGCGAGATAACATCGACCGCACTTATGACACCTTTCAGGCAAAGCACATCATTCTCTCCTTTGAAGGAGTGACTTTTATGGACAGCTCCGGCGTTGGGCTCATCATGGGGCGCTATAACAAAACACGTGAACGAAAAGGAAAAATAGCAGTCGTTGGCTGTAGCGAATATATAACAAGGATACTGGATTTGGCGGGGATATACACCATTGCCCGATGCTTTGTTTCCAGGGAAGAGGCAATAGGAGCTTTAGACGAAGGAGGGGAGGCAGAGATATGGAACGCCTAAATAAAATAAAGCTGGAAATACCCAGCCTATCGGAAAACGAGGCACTAGCCAGAAATATTGCCGCGGTCTTTACAGCACCTCTGGACCCTACCGTGGAGGAGCTGACAGAAATAAAGACCGCTGTATCGGAGGCGGTGAGCAATGCCATTCTTCATGCCTACGGCCCGGAGAAAGAGGGGCCGATTTATCTGGAAATGGAAGCTGACAAAACCGGAAGGATAACCATTACCATCGAAGACAGGGGAATCGGTATCGAAGATATTCCAAAAGCCATGGAACCTCTCTACACCACCGGTGACAACAGGGAGAGATCAGGAATGGGCTTCACCGTAATGGAAAGCTTCATGGATAAAGTTCAGGTGAATTCCTCTCCGGGGAAAGGGACGAAAGTGACATTGATAAAGTCGCTGGATCGTATACATGGCTTCTAACTATCAACCTATAATGAAGGAAGATACATACCGCCTCATCAAAGAAGCCCAATCGGGAAACGGGGCGGCCAGAGAGCAGTTGATTGAACAAAACACCGGTTTGGTAAAAAATATCGCTGTGAAATTTATTGGGACGGGCTACGAGTTTGAGGACTTGCTCCAAATAGGGTTTATAGGGCTGTTAAAAGCCGTAGATCGATTTGACACCCAATACAACGTGATGTTCTCCACCTATGCGGTTCCTATGATCCTGGGCGAGATAAAACGATACTTGCGGGATGATGGCAGAGTCAAGATAAGCAGGCAGATTAAGCAGGACGTGCGAGATATGAAAAAGGCTTGCGATGAGTTTTGCCACGTTCACGGAAGATCCCCCAAAGTCAGCGAATTAGCAGCTCAGATGGAAATTTCCGTGGAGGACGTTCTTCAGCTTATGGAGGCGAGCGATGCTATGAGTACTCCCGAGAGCCTGGACGATCCGGATCGGCCGGAAACAGGAACTGACAGCGAGTATCGGGAATCGGAGCAGCGCAGGGTTGATCTGATTTACCTAAAGAGCGCCATCGGAAGGCTGGCGGAACGGGAACGCCAGGTTATCGTGCTGCGCTATTTCAGAGATATGACACAGCAACAGATTGCTGACAGGTTGGGGATTTCTCAAGTCCAGGTATCCCGCATCGAAAAGAAGGTCCTTTTGAACCTTAGAGAACAGATGGAATAAGGTTATAAAAAAACCGGAGCCCGATTGGGCTCCGATTTCATTCAATAGTATTTAATACTCAACAGCCATGCCGTTCCAGTCATCCGAGTCTCTGTTCCACTGGGGAAAGTCGAGTATTTCCGGAGCGGGATAGTCCACTCCAAGTATGCCTACAACATTGCTATCACTGTCATAAACCGGCGCAAAGGCAGACCACACGGGATCATCTACATCATTGTCCCAAGCTGAGAGAGCTGCACAGGGCTCACCGTCCTGGGCTACATAGAACTGACCCTCAACTTCATACTGAGCCATCCAATCATCGGGTTCCTCCGACCCATCAACTGTAATCTCAAAATACTCGTCTTCCGGATCCATATCAGTTAAGATATAGATATAGTAGGCTCCGGACTCGATTCGGAATTGATCCAGGGTGGCTTTCAGGTCATCATAGCCTGCATAATCCCAACCTTCTCCCGAATCCAGGCAGACCTGATACTCGTCTGCCCATTCTCCATCCAGCTGCAGCGCATAATTGGCAGCGAGGCTCACCGTATGATCTATGACACCTTGTACTTCAGCGGGAACTTCAGCGGGACCCGGATCAGGAACATCTGGTTCCTCTCCTCCACCGCAGCCTGCGAACATAAATAGGGCCATAGTCGTCAGCAGCAACAAAATCAACCATGTAGAATGTCTTTTCATGCTCCTCCTCCTTTAAAAAATTGCACGAAGATAACGAAATCTACTGATAACAAAGTATAACAATTAATTCCAACGCCGCCAAGGGATAATTGAAGGACAACAATCTGATTATTCAAACTAAACAAACTTATCATCTTTTAAAACAAAAAGAAGAACAGGAAGTTAATAAATTACGAAAACCAATAGACTACTCGTTATCTGACAATTCCGATTAAATCAACTTATTCGTTTTGGTTCGAAACTGAAAAGAAACAGTTGATTTTTATCGATAAATAGGGTTTAATAGATATAGAATTGTTAATATAATAACAACAACCAGCAAATAACATTGAAAATTATTTACAACCAGTTAATTTTAAGTGTAGGAGGCAACGAGAATATGAACTTTCAGTTGACAAAAGAGCAGGAATTCGTGAGGAAATTGGTTAGAAAGTTTGCAGTGACGGAAGTCGAACCTATCGCAGCAGACATTGACAAGGAACACAGATTCCCAACCGAAAATGTCGAAAAGATGGCTAGGTACGGAATGTTGGGAGTACCTATCCCCAAAGAGTACGGCGGAACCGGTGGCGACAACGTATCTTATGCGATTACTGTAGAAGAACTTTCCAGAGTCTGTGGATCGACGGGCGTTATCTGCTCAGCACACACATCTCTCTGTGCTTGGCCATTGCTGGCATACGGAACAGAAGAGCAAAAGCAAAAATATCTCGTTCCCGTAGCAAAGGGAGAGAAGTTGGGAGCTTTCGGACTTACCGAACCTAACGCAGGAACCGATGCCGGTGGACAGCAGACAAGAGCCGTTGACAAGGGTGACCACTGGGAGCTCAACGGAGCCAAGGTCTTCATCACAAACGGCGGATATGCCGACGTCTTTATCGTCATGGCTATGACGGACAAGGCCAAAGGTACCAGAGGCGGAATCAGTGCCTTTATCGTGGAAAAGGACTTTGAGGGGTTTTCCATCGGTAAGACGGAAGACAAGATGGGCATCTGCGCTTCATCCACCACAGAGTTGGTATTCCAGAACTGCATCGTTCCGAAAGAAAACCTCCTCGGTCAGGTAGGGGAAGGCTTCAAGATTGCCATGTCCACTTTGGACGGCGGTCGTATCGGAATCGCTTCTCAAGCTTTGGGTATCGCCCAGGGAGCCTTTGACGTTACCGTAGAATACATGAAGTCCAGAAAACAGTTCGGAAAGAGCTTAAATAAGTATCAGGCGCTGCAGTTTGAAATGGCAGAAATGAGAACTCGTATCGAGGCTGCCAGACTGCTTATCTATAACGCTGCAGACATGAAAGACAAACACTTGAAATATGGTCCTTATTCCGCGATGGCAAAACTCTATGCGGCAGAAACAGCTATGTACGTAACGACAAAAGCGGTTCAGTTCCACGGCGGTTACGGCTACATAAAGGATTATCCGGTAGAGAGAATGATGCGTGACGCCAAGATCACGGAAATCTATGAAGGTACTTCCGAAGTGCAAAAGATGGTTATTGCTGCGGATATCTTCGGTAAATAAGGATAAGGGAGGAAGGAAAAAATGGCATTAAAGATAATTGTATGCGCAAAGCAGGTTCCTGATACAAATGAAGTAAAAATCGATCCGGTTAAAAATACACTGATCAGAGAGGGTGTTCCCAGCATCTTAAACCATGACGATGCAAACGCTCTGGAAGAAGCTCTGAAAGTCAAGGATCAGTATCCGGACACTCACATTACTATCATCACGATGGGACCGCCTCAGGCAAAAGATCTTCTCATCGAATGCATGGCCATGGGTGCGGATGAAGGCGTACTGCTTTCAGACAGAGCTTTGGGCGGCTCCGATACGTGGGCTACCTCAAACGCGATAGCTGCAGCAGTAAAAAAGATTGGTGATTGCGATCTGATTTTCGCAGGTCGGCAGGCTATAGATGGCGATACTGCTCAGGTAGGACCTCAGGTTGCCGAGAAATTAGGTCTCCCACAGGTAACTTACGTGAAAGAATTCGCTATTGATGGAAAAGAAATCACGGTCAAAAGAGCTTTGGAAGATGGATATGAATTGATTAAGATCCAGCTCCCTTGTGTACTCACTGCAATCAAAGAACTCAACACTCCGCGCTATATGTCAGTTGGCGGGATCTATGACGCCGTTAAAGCGGACATTAAAGTATGGGGTGCCAAAGAGCTTGAGATCGACCTAAATACGGTAGGTCTGGACGCATCACCTACAAACGTATTCCGTTCCTTCACTCCTGCACCGAAAGGGAAGGGAATCATGCTGGATAAGGATACCGTTGAAGAGAATGCACAAGCCTTACTAGAGAAGTTGCAAGAAAAGTACATCATAGCATAGGAGGAGAATAAAAATGGCAGTTCAAGTTATAAATGATAAGTGCAAAGGGTGTAAATTGTGCATAAAGGCCTGCCCCTTTGACGCCATAGATATGGTAGGTAAAATAGCTGTTATCAATGAAAAATGCACCGCCTGCGTACAGTGTATCCCGGCATGTCCCTTCGATGCTATCGAGCAGACAACAACGGACGAAGGTCCGGTAGATTTGTCTGCATACAAGGACGTATGGGTTTATACGGAGCAAAGAGCAGGAAAGCTGATGAACGTAGCCCTTGAACTCCTCGGAGAAGGCAGCAAGCTGGCAAATGAAATCGGCGACAGAAAGGTCTGCGCGGTACTGATCGGTCACGAGACGGATCACTTGATTCCGGAACTCTATGCATACGGTGCAGATGTTGTCTATCAAATAGAAGATCCCTTGTTAAAGAACTTCACAACAGACGGATACACTAAGGTCTTGACCGACGCGATCAAGGTATACAAGCCTGAAATCGTACTCTTCGGTGCTACACATATCGGAAGAGATCTGGCTCCCAGAGTAGCTGCCAGACTGGATACCGGCCTTACCGCAGACTGTACCAGATTAGATGTAAACACAGGAAATTACATAAATTACCTGAACAAATATACCACACTTGATACTTCCGGAATGGATCCGGACTCTGACGACAAGAATCTGAAGCAGACCCGTCCGGCCTTCGGAGGCAACATCATGGCGACGAGCATCTGCCCCAAGAAGAGGCCGCAGATGTCCACCGTCAGACCCGGCGTAATGAGCAAACTGGAGAAGGATCCGGCGAGAAAAGGCGAGCTGGTTAAAGTAAACCACAGCCTCAGCGAATCCGATATCCGTACCGAGGTTGTCGAAGTAGTGAAGGCAGCTAAAGAGCTGGTATCCCTCACCGATGCAGAAATCATCTGCTCCGGTGGCCGTGGATTGGGCGATCCTTCGGGATTTGAACTGATCAAGCAGTTGGCAGATGCAGTGGGGGGCGTAGTTGGTTCCTCCAGAGCAGCTGTTGATGCAGGTTGGATCGACCACTCACATCAGGTAGGTCAAACAGGAACTACCGTTAAGCCTAAGATTTATTTCGCTTGCGGAATTTCCGGTGCGATCCAGCATTTAGCAGGAATGCAGACTTCTGACCTCATTATCGCCATCAATAAGGATGCGGACGCTCCTATCTTTGAAGTGGCAGACTACGGTATCGTAGGTGACCTTTATAAGGTTGTTCCCAAGATCATCGAAGAGTGGAACAGAGTGAAGGAAGAACATAATAAATAAGAGCTAATGCAAGTTTAGCAAAGCAAAACCGGCCTTTGGGGGAAACCCAGCGGCCGGTTTTGTGTTGCTCCGATTTTTGGTGCAATTTATCAGATGGCGCATAGAAACCTCAATATAGGTTTTTATTTAGAAAATAAACAAAAAGAAGGGCCATATTATTTCGATTTATAGCCCTTTTCTTCCCAAAAAACGTTTCATAGGGGCTACTTTTATCACTTGGGGATGAATATTATCCTGCTAAAAGGCTTATTATAGGTCGCTTTTAGGGTATTCCCTAAGATAAAACCTATTTTCACTGGAATATAGTCCTCTTTTATTTAGACTTTTCA
>CAYLVS010000007.1:8195-22308 GCA_964387185.1 uncultured Oscillospiraceae bacterium
GAGACAGATCCTGTGGCAGTATTAAAATTGGTTTAGTTCTTGCTTTATTCTTGTCCAGGGGAATCCGATCACATTGTCGTAATCACCCACAATATGGTCTACCTTATCACCCCAGGCACCCTGTATGGCATAGCCACCAGCCTTATCATAGGGCTCCTCCGTTGCGATGTATGCTCTGATATCCTCATCGGAATAATTCTTAAAAAAAACCTTTGTAATTTCGCAAAAGGCCTTATTCTCATTCGTTCCGGCCTTCAGGATGGCTACGCCGGTAGCAACGAAATGCTCCCGACCCCGCAAGTGGTCCAAAATAGCAAATGCTTCTTCTCTGTTTTTTGGCTTGCCGATGATCCGGTCTAAAAACACGACTGTATCCGCACCGATGACGAGAGAGGGCTCTTTCGAATATCTGTCTCTTGCAATGGTTTCTACATATTGGGCCTTCTTCAATGCCAGATGCATTACTGCATCCTTCGGGTCAATATTTAAGGGCAAATCTTCATCCACGTCAGGAGGAATGATGATTGGACTTATGCCATTCTTCTTAAGCATTTCAATTCTTCTGGGTGATGAAGATGCGAGTATGATCTTATATTTTTCCATATTTACGTCCTCTATCTTTTATTGATTATTATAGCATTTTTCGCAGTCACCTGGTCATAATAATCTTAAATTGTGTTAAGCAACAGGAGGTTCTAATGAGCAACGCTTCAAAAGATGCGAAGGAACAAAAGAAGAGTGAACAAAAGCAACAGGTAAAAGCTTATGAAAAATATGTAAAGAAGTTTACGCCAAGCCCAAAATATTTTTCTAACAGCGTGAAAGCTTTTATCATCGGGGGATTGATTTGTCTGTCTGCATCCTATACACAGGAAATGCTCATGGAAAGAGGCTTTGAGAAGACGGAAGCCGGTTCCATCGTCACCGTACTCCTGATTTGCACAGCCCAGTTGCTCACGGGTTTTGGCTGGTTCGACACCATTGCTAAGTTCGCAGGGGCCGGAGTTATTGTGCCCATAACGGGCTTTGCTAATTCTATGGTGGCACCTGCCATGGAATTTAAGAAGGAAGGCCCTGTTTTAGGGGCGGGTGCCAAGCTATTCACTCTGGCGGGCCCGGTACTGGTATGTGGCATTTCAGCCTCGGTGATAATCGGCATCATCATTTATTTGCTATGAGAGGAATCAATATGCTGCGCAACAAATTAGGGAAGCAGACTTTACTGTTTCGAAATAGGCCTGAGATACTGGGGACAGGCTCTGTGGTAGGGGTAAAAGAGGGTCAAGGTCCTCTGGGAAAAGGTTTTGACTTAGTCCTAGAGGAAGATACGTTTGGCGAGAAGAACTGGGAGTTGGCAGAGAGCAAGATGCTGTCCCAAGCCATGAAAACTGCCATGAAAAAAGCAGGAAAAAATGAAGAGCAAATCGATGCAATTCTTTCAGGGGACCTTCTGAATCAACTCATGTCCTCAGTCTTTTCAGCAAAGGACTTTTCCATACCATTCTTGGGCATGTATGGGGCTTGCTCAACCATGACAGAATCCATATTGATGGGGTGCGTGCTCGTTGACGGAGGCTACGCTGATACGGTGGTAGCTGCCGCGTCCAGTCATTACAGCACCGCGGAACGCCAATTCCGCATGCCACTGGAACATGGAAACCAACGCCCGCCATCCGCTCAGTGGACAACGACTGCCTCGGGGAGTGTGGTCATAGGAGGAACTGAAAATCCGCAGTTTTGCTGTACCCATGCTACCATTGGAAAGATTGTAGATACGGGATTGACCGATGCGAATCAAATGGGTGCCGCAATGGCTCCGGCGGCACTGGACACCATTTACAGGCATCTTCTTGATACCGGAAGAGAATGGAGTTATTACGATCGAATATTGACAGGAGATCTGGGTCGTATCGGGAAACAGATTTTACTTGACATGGCGAAAAATCTCGGTATGGACATAAGCCCGGCCTATGACGACTGCGGAGTGCTGATTTTTGATGAGGAACAGGACGTCCATAGCGGTGGGAGCGGCTGTGGCTGCTCAGCATCGGTTTTTGCGGGGCCCATATATAAGTCAATGCTGGAGGGGAGTCTGAAAAAAGTATTATTGGTTTCCACAGGGGCCCTTGTAACAACTACAAGCGCTCTACAGGGAGAATCCATCCCGGGAATTGCCCACGCTGTAGCTATAGAAACCCTGAGATAGATTGGAGGATGTATTATGGATTATGTGTGGACTTTTGTCATAGGCGGAAGCATATGCGTCATCGGTCAAATTCTGATGGACGCAACGAAGTTGACGGCACCGAGGGTTCTGGTGCTGTTCGTAGTTATTGGAGCTCTTTTGACAGGTTTGGGCCTATATCAGCCTATCGTTGAACTGGCGGGTACCGGAGCAACCGTTCCTCTGCCTGGCTTTGGATACTCTCTCACAAAGGGAGCCATGGATGCCGTGGCAAAAGAAGGCTTCATGGGGGCTCTCACAGGCGGAATAAAAGACACCGCCGCAGGGGTTGCGGCGGCGGTTGTATTTGGCTATATAGTTGCTCTGTGCTTTAATCCGAAATCAATTCGCTAGTTCAGCCATTCCGGCTTTTGGGAATCTCCGGGGCTTACAATGGGATTGGGATTGCTGTCGGTAACCGGTGGAGCACCATCATCGTGTCCAGTGCCGTTGCCATTGTTTCCATCGTTTCCGTTGTTTCCGTTGTTTCCGTTGTTCCAGTCCAACCAGGGCGGAACGCCTTCATTTCCACCATTCCACGGGTTATAAGGCTGGAGCTCTACATTTGGGTCGATAGGATAGGTAAGGGTATCTAAATTATGAAGGTTGCAGAAATACACGGGAGCTTCGTATTCAATATCGCCTACAGTTGCATTGCCGTAAGTTATTACAGAACCTTCCGGACGCCTAATCATGACCTTGCTCTCTGCATTATGGCAGTGAGGAGTGGCCAAGTAACCGGAATCCTTGCAGACCGTTACCGCTACATGTACATTATCCGTTTCTGTAGGCGCCGTACCCGTAACGAAGTACTCACTGCGTACCGTTCCTCTGGGATCCAGAGAAGAGAGCTCTGATGGGAGCATTCCCGACATGGTGTCGATGGTCACACTGGTGACGTTCTCTGCTTTGGGGAAACTACCCTGTGGAAGTCCTGAGTGGACCTGCTTCATAACTTTGCTCCAGAGCCTGGCTGCGGCAACGCTACCTTGAGAAAGCTCCAGATTGATATCATTTCCAATCCAAAGGGCGGCTGAATAATGGGGTGTCATGCCCACGAACCAGGCATCATAGTTATCTGTAGTTGTACCTGTCTTGCCGGCAACCGCGTGAGAACCTATGGAAGCAGCTTTGGCGATGCCGTTGGAGACCGTCGTTCTCAGGATGTCGGTCATGATAAAGGCTACGCCCCGGTCCATTACCTGTTCCTTAGCGGAGGTGTTTTCCAGAAGGATTTCGCCACGCTTGTTGGTTACAGTACTGTACGTTACAGGCTTGATATAGAATCCCTGGTTGGCGAAAGTCCCATATCCCGCAGCCATTTGAAGAGGTGAGATTCCGTTGGTCATCCCTCCCAATGCCAGCGCAGCAGGATTCATATCGTTAATGGAACCCGATTCCACTACAGATGTAACACCCAATTTCTTTAGAAAGGCAAGGGAAGTGGGTGCTCCGATATCATTGAAGACCTTCACAGCATTCACGTTCACCGATTGCTCAACGGACCTCCGTAGGGTGTGCAAGCCGCGGTAGCCGGAATACCAGTTCTTAGGCCAGAGTTTGTTGTTTAGGACCAATGGGGCATCATCGATAATGGAAGCTGCAGTCCACATGGTGGTCTCGGCGTTGACAGCGCTGTTATTGACCATGTCAACGGATCTCTGAAGGGCAGGTGCGTAAACACCCATGGGCTTAATCGCAGAGCCGGGCTGCCGGGTACCCGTTGCCCGATTGAAGAGGAGTTTACCGCTGAGGCTCCTGCCACCGGCCATTGCCTTAATGGATCCGGTTTTGTAATCTATGATGACCATTGCCGACTGAGGTTGAATTACCTTCTCTTTTAGCTGGTAATATCCCTTGGGAATAGTCATCCCCGCTTCCGATAAACTGAAGGGACAGTCTTCTCCAAAGAAATCGCTGCCGATGATCAGGTTGCCATCGTCATCCCGACCCTTGAATTCGGCAGGAATCATAACATAACCGGCGGAGATGGTGTAGAAAGTACCATCCTCTATGGTGTACATGCCCTTAAGTTCTACGCTGTAATCCACATTGCCCTGAACTTCGGTTTTGTAGATATTGAGGCGGTTTCCTTTAAACACGGTCATGGACCCATCTTCGTCAACCTTATATTCTTCCGGTTTCAGAGTGAAGTTTCCCTCCTGATCCAACATATTGCTGTATTCGTAAAGTAAAATTTTACCGGCGGCATCCCTGGCATTTCCCGCTTTATCTTTATTCAGGCCGGTCACTTTGGGGAAATTATCATTCTTTTTGAATTCGGCCTCTACTGTTTTTTGCATGGCTACATTAAGGGTGCTGTTGATGCGCAGGCCGCCGTTATATATCATGTTTCTGGCATCCGTCTCATCGTTGACCAAGTAGTCGGCAAAGTAGGAACTGATCTCTGTAGAGACGTTAATATCCGGGTTAATGGCAGCCCGAATATCCTCGTTTATCGCCTGCTGATACTGTTCCTCATCGATAATACCCTGATCCCTCATAAAAGAAAGGACCAAACGCTGCCGCTCGAGAAATTCATCCTGGTACCATATGCTGAACGTGTCTCCTCGGTATACGAAATCCAGTGAATCAGGATCAATGATATCGATGTTATCCAATCGCCTAAGAGGGGAATACCTGCTGGGGCTCTTGGGTATGCTTGCCAGGACAGCGCATTCGGCTATCGTGAGATCACTCACGTCCTTGGAAAAATAGGTCTGAGCTGCTGCCTGAACACCGTTGGCACCGCTTCCTAGATTAATGGTATTCAGGTAAGCTTCAATGATCTGCTCTTTTGAAAGCTGACGCTCCAACTGAACGGCATAATAGGCTTCTTGCACTTTTCTCTCGAGAGTACGGTCGCTTCTAGTGTCCTCCAAATACAGGTTTCTTGCCAGTTGTTGCGTAATGGTGCTGGTGCCTCCGATGGATTTTCCCGAGGTGATGCTGTCCCAGATTGCTCCGAAGATACGCACGATATTAAAACCTTGGTGTTCCCAGAATGTCTTATCCTCTATTGCAATAAAGGCACTGGTCAAATCTTCCGGCATCTCGGTAAAGTTCAGATTGGTTCGTAGGCCCGCCCCACTTTCAAAAAGATTTTCAATTTCATTGCCCGCATCATCATAAATAACCGAGTTCTCTGAAAGCATGGAGTAGATATTGTCCGCGTTGATGGCAGGGGTATTGCTAATCACATTGAGAGCCCATACACCTACAGCACCGCCCACAAGGACACCGACACAGGCCAGTGCGATCAGGAGCCGCTTTATGTTTACACGATATTTCTTTTTCTTCTTGTTCTTCTTCGTTTTAGCCATAGGTTCTTCTGCTACTTCTTCTTTATCTTTTGATCGGATCCTATTCAGTCTTTCGGCTCGCCTGTGCGAGAGCTCTGTTTCTACGCTTTCTTTGACTGTAGTATCCTTCTGTTCTTCTTGAATAAGATTATGCCCGCTATCGCTCATTTCAAAGCTTTTTTTAATATCGTCAAACTTGCTCAGAAAATCATCAATTTCGAGATTATTCTCAAGACCCTTGTCGTTCTTATTAAATTCATCGCTCAAAGGAAACACCTACTTTCCTTGTTATTAACAACTCGTAAACTCAGATATTGCTAACGGTTATTATAACATAAGCCTCGATCTGTGGCGGCTCTGCCGCAAAGTAGCTTATGTTGAAATAACCTAATCCGTTGGCAAACTTCGTTTGCGGTTATTATATCACATCATGCTTTTATTGACAGCAAGTAGTCCAAATTTGTTCCATTTGTAATAAAAGTGAAATGATTCAGCAGCTGCTGAATCATAGATGTTACAAACCTACAGTTGACATTATAAGTAAATAATGATAATTTTAAGAAGGGAATTCGGAAGTCTCGGAGATGTTGTGAGGAGACCTGTAACATTTATTTTTGCCGCCTTTGCAGGGGGCATATGGATTGGATATTACCTTGCCTTTTGGGTAGCGGCAGTCCTGTGGGCACTTTTGTTGCTCGCTGCTTTTTTATGGAGAAAACACCAGACTTTTATCTTTTTAATTGTCGGGGTGCTGGGTCTCTGTTATTTTCAAGCAGCAGACAGTCGGTGGGAACCTTTGCACGAGTATGAGGGATGCATCATATCCGTTACAGGAACGATCCTGACTGTCGAGGATAAGGAGGATTATCTGAGAATTCTTATCCGCTCCCATGTCTGGCAGTGTGGGGAGAACTCCGGAACCACGGGAAAGAAACTCCTGGTGAATCTGTCCTATTTGCCCGGAGAACTGGGCAAGGATCCGTCTGATCTCTTAAAACTGCAGGAGAGATTAAACCTCTTTGGAAAGGAAGTCAGGCTGAAGGGCAAGCTGACACTGCCTTCCGGAATGCGGAATCCCGGCCTCTTCGACCACAAACTCTATCTTAAGACCAGAGGCATCACCGGTATCGTCAACGCCGGAAAAGCTCATCTGGAGCTCACCGGCCGGGGAAACTCTGCAATTGCTATGACAGGCAAGTTGAAAGAGAACTTCGCCGCCTCTCTCGACGGATATATGGGTCCGGATTCCAAAGCTTTGCTCCTGGGAATTCTGTTTGGAGACAAAAACCTGATCGAAGAAGAAATCTATGAGGATTTCCAGAGAAACGGCTGTGCCCATATCCTTTCAGTATCCGGGATTCACGTAAGCATCCTCTATCTTTACATCTGCATGATCTTTCGAAATCGCAGAAACCCCGTAGGCTCCGCGTGTGCTCTTGGGCTTGTGTTTTTCTATGCCGCTTTGGCTGATTTTTCACCTTCAGTGGTACGGGCAGTGTTGATGATTGCCATTCATATCCTGTCGAAGTACTTGCATAGAAAATATGACCTGCTTTGCTGTATCAGCTTCTCCGCTTTGCTCATGCTGCTCTATAATCCCTACTATCTATTTAGCTTAGGCTTTCAGCTTTCCTACCTGGCCGTTTTTACACTGGCCTTTGCCTTACCTGTTGCCGAGAGTAAGATTAAGAAGCTAAAGGAATACAGGCGCTACCAATGGCTCGCCATCGTCCTACAGGCGTTTGCTCCCATATTTGTGATACAGGCAGGAATGGCGCCGGTTTCCGCCTATCACTTTCAATACTTTTCGCTCTCCGCATTTTTTATCAACCTTCCTGTGATTGTTCTTGCGGGACTCATTCTGCCACTGGGAATGGGGATGGTCCTCCTGAACGATATCGGACCGGGCTTGTTTGATTTTTGTGCCACTGGAGCGGATTTATTGCTGCAGATTATGATTCAGCTAAACGTCTTTATAGGGGACTTGAACATCTCGTCCGTGAACGCAACAGGTCCTCCTATAGGAATGTTAATGCTGTATTATGGGCTGTTTTTCTTCCTCGCATCAGAGAGTTTTTGGATCCTGCATCGGGAAAAGAACCGGCGACAGATCCTGGGTGT
Source organism: uncultured Oscillospiraceae bacterium (assembly GCA_964387185.1). Taxonomy (GTDB): domain Bacteria; phylum Bacillota; class Clostridia; order Peptostreptococcales; family Anaerovoracaceae; genus UBA1426. The sequence goes on from CAYLVS010000007.1 coordinate 15,843, forward strand.
TTTTCTCTGTATCCTCTGTCTGTCTGTTTCTGTCCCTTTTATAATGCAAGAAGGAGAAAGGCGGGCGGATATTGTTTTTCTGGATGTAGGACAAGGAGATTGCTTGCATTTACGGACTCCGGCGGGTAAAAACATACTCATCGATGGGGGAGGAAGCGATTCCTATGACACGGGAAAAAACATACTGCTTCCTTATCTTTTGAAGAATGGTGTGTATGAGGTGGACTTGGCCATAGTCACCCACCTTCATAAGGATCATTACGGGGGGATTGCTTCTCTCTGCAAGCGAATGCCGGTGAAAAATCTGGCTCTTTACAGTGCGAATGCCCTGAAAGAGGAAATAATCTTAACCGATACGGGCCTCTCGGAAAAAGCGTTGCTCTATGTAGCGGCCGGAGACAGGATCCATGTGGAAGAGGATATTTATATCGATGTACTCTATCCTTCACCGCGGAGCGGGGTAACTTACGAGCGGCTTATAGCAGATGCGGAAGACGAAAACCACAGCAGCCTGGTGCTCCGGGTCCATTACAGAGGGCTCTCTTTACTGGTTACCGGGGATATGGGGTTTGAGGGAGAACAGCTCTTAATGGAGCAATCCAGCCACGATGTGGGTGCAGGGCTCAAAGCAGATGTTCTGAAGGTGGGCCATCACGGATCGCGGTTTTCAACGGGAGATGATTTTTTAGAGGCAGTGAACCCAAGAATTGCAGTTGTTCAGGTAGGCCGCAACAATTTTGGACATCCTCATCCGGATGTCATTGAAAAATTGACGAAAAAGAGTATAATGGTCTATAGAAACGATCAGAACGGTGCGATTCTTCTCTATTTCAACAGGAAGGGTATCAAGTTGCGCACTATGCTTTGAATGTTTTGATAAAGAGGTATGAATGACAACGAAGTCCGGAAAAACTCAAGAACATGCATTTAAAAAGATTCAGAAGGATATTAAGAACAGCAATTTGGGGAACCCCCTCTTTTTTTATGGGGAAGAGCAATACCTTGTTCGCTGGGCTGTGGATGCCATCATAGAGCGCTATGTAGAACCGGGTCTGCAGCAGCTTAACTGCTCTGTTTTGACTCGGGAGACTGCTTCGATCGATACCATCGTGACCCAGTGTGAAACCCTGCCCATGCTATCAGAGAAGCGAATCGTCATAGTGGAAGGATTTCCGACAGCAAAGGAAAACGCCAGAGAGAACTACAGCGAAGCGGAAGAACAGCAGCTGATGGATTACTTTAAGGAGTTACCGGACAGCTGTTTTCTAATCCTCACTACAGATGCGGTGGATAAGAGAAAAAAGCTGTATAAGACCATTGCTTCACTGGGTTGCTGTTATGAGTTCAGTCGGCTGGATGAGGTCGAGTTGCAGAAGTTTATCCAAAAAAGATTACGGCAATCCGGGAAGACGGCGGGAACATCCGTTATCCGCCAGATGATCGCCATGTCCGGCTATTTTGACAAGCAGAGCGACTACACTCTATACAATTTAGATAACGATCTAAAAAAACTCATCGCCCATAGTGACGGTGACGAAATCCGAATGAGCGACGTAGCAGGAGGGTTATCCGGAAATACGGAGTCCTATGTTTTCGATATGATGGATGCCATATCCCGCAACCGTAAGGATGAGGCCCTGATGCTTCTGCACAATCTTCTCTCCTCCGGAGAGAACCTGCATAAACTTCTCGGCCTGATTTGTTCCCACTATGAAATCCTTTTGATGGTGAAGGAAATGAGAGAAGAGGGTCTGCGCCCGGAAGAGATGAAAGCCTTGACGGGAGCCCATGAGTATCGAATCAAGATTGCCGGCCAGTTATCTGTCCGTTATTCTATAGATCAGCTTCGCAGGATTCTGTCCCACTGCTTTACGGTAGACAAACACATAAAGACAGGTCTACTGGAGGGCAGACTGGCTTTGGAAATGCTCATCGCCGGTATATAGACCTCATGACCTGAAAAGCAAAAATTAAACAAACATCTACTGTAGAAAGGGTCATGCATGAAAACGCAGATGAAAGCCGATCTGATGCTTTTGGCGGTTACAGTTTTTTGGGGTCTGTCCTACCTTTTTGTAGTCCACGCTTTTAAGGAGCTGGAGCCGTTCAACTTAAACGCGATACGTTTTATTATAGCCTTTGTAGCTGCTATGCTGCTTATGGGCAGGAGCTTATTTCCTGTCAATAAGATAACGTTAAAATACGCAGCCTTGCTGGGCGCTGTCCTCATGGTGGTGTATGTGGGTGCCACCTTCGGAGTGAAGTACACCAGTATCTCCAATGCGGGATTTCTAGGTGCCCTTACCGTTGTGATAACACCGATACTCGGTTTCTTCTTCAAAGGACAACGACCGGAAAGGAAGCTGTTGATTTCGGTGATTCTGGCTCTTGCCGGTATTGCTCTACTCACACTAAACGAAAAATTGACGCCTGCTCTCGGGGATATACTGTGCATACTCGGTGCCGTGAGCTATGCGGGTCATCTTTTGCTCACTGAGACAGCAGTGCAAAAGGAGAATGTGAACGCCTTCCAGCTGGGCGTATACCAATTGGGTTTTTGCGGTGTTTATCAACTGTTCTTCTCTTTCCTCACAGAGACGCCCCGACTCCCGTCCTCCGGCCAGGTTTGGGTTTCGGTATTGGTTCTGGCTATTTTCTGCACGGGAGTAGCCTTTGTGGCTCAAACTCTCGCGCAGCAATACACCAGTGCTTCACACGTGGGTGTGATTTTTTCCCTGGAGCCGCTCATTACAGCTCTCTTTGCATTTTTTATAGCAGGAGAGGTTCTTTCTCAAAGGGCCTACTTTGGGGCAATTTTGCTTTTGTTCAGCTTTTTTGTGATGGAGCTGGATCTGAAAAAGCTCGTGGGTCACTATTGGAAAGTATTTATCAAGGATTGGATTCAAGAGAAATCAAACAAAGAAAACTTGTAAATTTGTAGCAATCTGTCGGAGTCACGCAAATAAGGTTGAAAATCTGATATATTTAATTATAATAGTAGTGTTAACTTATAGTTTTTAAGTGGGATGTCTCTATGATATTCCCGTTTATCATAACAAAGGAGGAAAGAAAATGACATTGGTAGACAGTGGGTGCTGCTGCAACGGAGGGTGCGAAAAACCGGATTTTAGTCAATTGGTACCGGTTTTGGAGGCCTATGGAAAGATTCCGGGTAGCCTCATCACTATATTACAGAAGGCACAGGATATATACGGATATCTTTCAATCGATGCAATCAACTATATATCCGAGAAAACAGGCTTAATGCCTGCGCATATTTACGGCGTCGCCACATTTTATACCCAGTTTCGGTTATCACCAATTGGGAAAAATCTAATCATGTTGTGTAAAGGAACAGCTTGTCACGTAAATGGAGCGGACATGATTGAAGAGGCCATTACGGAAGAGTTGTCTATCGGTGACGGAGAGACGACGGAAGACGGCATCTTTACCCTGAACAACGTGGCATGCTTAGGCTGCTGTAGCCTTGCTCCGGTCATGATGATAAAAAACCACGAGGGAGATGAAACATACGGAAACCTGACAAAGGATATGGTCAAATCGATCCTCCGTGAGGTTAAACAGAGAGAGCAGGAGGTCGCACAATGAGAATTTTAGTAGGACAAGGCAGCTGCGGTGTTGCCACCGGTGCCAAAAAAACTGCAAATGAATTCGTTAAGCAGATCACCAATTTGGGGCTCGATAACGTAAAAGTAGATAAGACAGGCTGTATCGGCAGCTGTTTTCTGGAACCCATTGTTGACGTTTACGATGATGAGGACAATTTAGAGATTCGATACATCAAAGTGCAGCCGGACAAAGTTTCCGACATAGTCAATAAACACATTGTCGGCGGCGAACCTGTATGGGAATACGGGATTCCCGAAGTGGACCAGAATTTTCTTTCGAAGCAGAAAAAGGTGGTACTGCGGAACTGTGGCGTGATCAATCCCGAAAGGATTGAAGAGTATATCGCAGCCGGCGGTTACGAGGCCACAAAGAAAGCTCTGACCTCCATGACTCCCGAAGAAGTGATTGAAGAGATCAAGATTTCGGGGCTCAGAGGAAGAGGCGGAGCCGGTTTCCCCACCTGGTTCAAGTGGAATGCGGCAAGGCAGAACGAAGCCGACCAGAAATATATGGTGTGCAATGCGGATGAGGGCGATCCTGGCGCCTTTATGGATAGAAGCGTTTTGGAAGGAGACCCTCACTCCCTGCTGGAGGGCATGATTATCGGTGCTTATGCCATGGGTGCATCGGAAGGGGTCATCTATGTAAGAGCGGAATATCCCCTTGCCATTGCCCGTCTGGAAACGGCTATGGAGCAGGCGAGAGAAAAAGGATATTTAGGTAAGGATATTTTGGGCAGCGGTTTTTCCTTTGATCTTCGGATCAAAGCCGGAGCCGGTGCATTCGTATGTGGCGAAGAAACGGCTCTCATCGCATCTTTGGAAGGGGAGCGGGGCATGCCCAGGCTCAAACCGCCTTTCCCGGCACAAAAGGGCTTTTGGCAGAGACCGACGAACATCAACAACGTAGAGACCTTTGCCAACGTTCCCTTCATTATATCCAACGGCGGAGAAGCCTTTGGGGCTATGGGGACAGAGAAGAGCAAGGGTACGAAAGTGTTTGCCTTAGCGGGTAAAATAAAGAAGGGTGGTCTGGTGGAGGTTCCCATGGGACTACCCATCAAGGACGTCATCTTTGAGATTGGAGGCGGCATCAAGAACGACAAGAAATTTAAGGCCGTGCAGATGGGCGGACCCTCCGGGGGCTGTATCCCTGCAGATCTCATCGATACCCCTGTAGACTATGAATCCATTACCAAGACCGGTGCCATCGTAGGTTCCGGAGGAATGATCGTTATGGACGAAAACACATGCATGGTAGATATGGCTCGGTATTTCCTGGATTTCACCAAGAAGGAATCCTGCGGCAAGTGCAACTACTGCCGTATCGGCACCAAGAGGATGCTGGAAATATTGGAAAGAATCACCCGTGGCGAAGGCAAGGACGGCGATATCGAGCTATTGGAAGAACTGGCCCAGAAGGTCAAGGACGGTTCCATGTGCGGCCTGGGTCAGACAGCACCCAATCCTATCCTGACGACGATCCGCTACTTTAGAAATGAATATGAAGATCACATTTACAACCATAAATGCACAGCCCATTCCTGCACAGAGCTGCTGACCTTTACCATTAAGGATAACTGCACAGGCTGCACCCTTTGTGCACGGAAGTGCCCGGTGGATGCCATTAGCGGAAAGCTAAAGGAAAAGCATTTGATCGATCAGGAAATCTGTATCAAGTGCGGCAAATGCGAAGAGGTTTGTAGGTTTGATGCTGTCCTGAGAGATTAGAGGAGAGGATAAAATGGAAAATATGAAACTTGTAATAGATGGAAAGGAATGTCTGGGCCAGGCGGGGCAGACAATTCTGGACGTAGCAAAGAAGAATGGAATCGATATTCCCACTCTTTGCTACGACGACAGAGTAGAAATCTACGGTGCCTGCGGCATCTGCGTAGTTGAGGTGGAAGGCAATCCCAAGCTTGTAAAGGCTTGCGCTACGCTGATTGCTCCGGATATGGTAATTAAGACAAATACAGAAAGGGTTTTGGAATCCAGAAAGACAAACCTGGAGTTACTCTTATCCAATCACGTGGGAGACTGCAGACCTCCTTGCGTGCTCAATTGCCCTGCAGGAACCGATTGTCAAGGCTATGTAGGGCTCATCGCCAACGGCGAGTACCGAGAGTCTGTGAAGCTTATCAAGGAAAAAATTCCCCTGCCGGGATCCATTGGCCGGGTATGCCCTCACCCTTGTGAGGACAACTGCAGGAGACAGTTGGTGGATGAAGCTGTGTCCATCGCATGGCTGAAGCGGTTTGCAGCGGATATGGAGGGAGACGATCCCTATATACCTCCCGTTGCGCCGGAGACCGGGAAAAAGGTTGCAGTCATCGGCGGCGGACCTTTTGGTCTTTCAATTGCCTACTATTTGAGACAAAAGGGACACGCCGTAACGATTTTCGAATCCATGCCCCACTTCGGCGGCATGCTTCGCTATGGCATTCCCCAATACAGGCTTCCCAAGGAGGTAGTGGACGGTGAAGTCGCCCAGATGGAAAAGATGGGCATCGTCCTCGCGCCCAACACTCATATCGGGAAAGATATTTCCTTCGAGGAAATCAGAAAAGATTTTGATGCAGTGGCTCTCGGTGTCGGCGCATGGGTCTCTACGGGAACAGGTTGTCCCGGCGAGGATGCAGATGGCGTCATCGGTGGTATCGATTTTCTTCGCAAAGTCGTTAAGAAGGAAGAAATCGAACTGGGCGATATCGTAGCTGTGGTAGGCGGCGGAAATACCGCTATGGATGCCTGCCGTACGGCGGTGAGATTAGGCAAGACCGTTTACAATATATATAGGCGTACCAAGGACGAAATGCCTGCAGATCGGATTGAGA
>CAYLVS010000008.1:0-18261 GCA_964387185.1 uncultured Oscillospiraceae bacterium
TCACTACAAGAGAATCGGTGCTTTCGGAGGTACTTCTGAGGACGATGTAGAGCTTCAGAAGAGCAACATCGTTATGATGGGACCCACCGGTTCCGGTAAAACACTGCTGGCTCAGACTCTGGCAAAGATTCTGAACGTTCCCTTTGCTATTGCCGATGCTACCGCATTGACGGAAGCCGGATATGTGGGCGAAGACGTGGAGAATATTCTGCTCAAGCTGATTCAGGCAGCGGACTATGACATTGAGAAGGCGCAGAAGGGTATTGTGTATGTGGATGAGATCGATAAGATCGCCAGAAAGACAGAGAATCCTTCCATTACCCGGGATGTGAGCGGAGAAGGTGTTCAACAGGCGCTTCTGAAGATCCTGGAAGGTACTGTGGCAAGCGTCCCGCCCCAGGGAGGACGCAAGCATCCCCATCAGGATTTCATACAGTTCGACACCACCAATGTACTGTTCATCTGCGGCGGTGCATTTGATGGTTTAGATAAAATCATTCAGAGGAGAATCGGGGAAAAGACCATCGGCTTCAACTCCCAGATCAAATCCTCAAAGGCAGAGGGAGCCGAGGTATTGAAATCCGTTCAGGCGGAGGACCTCCTGAAATACGGATTGATTCCGGAGTTTATCGGAAGGTTGCCCGTCATGGTCACCTTGGAGGAATTGTCCAAGGAAGCACTGGTGCGCATCATCAAGGAGCCGAGAAACGCTCTGCTAAAGCAGTACAAAAAACTGTTCCAGCTGGATGGAGTAGAGCTTGAGATCGACGATGATGCGGTTCTGAGGTTGGCGGAAAAAGCCATTGAGAGAAAGACGGGGGCCCGGGGCCTTCGGAGCATCATGGAGCATGTAATGACGGATATTATGTATGAAATTCCGTCGAGAGATGACATCCGGAAGTGCATCATAACAAAGAGTACGATTGATCATAACACGGGACCGACTTTAGTTCTCAGAGATGCAAAAAGACTCGGGAAGAAAGAAGAGACTGCATCTTAAACAGAAAAAACAGACGGCTCCCGCCGCCTGTTTTTCGAAGGAGGGATAAAGGATGAAGAAGATTAAAGATAACGAAGATATGGAAAAAGATATACGGGAAGAATTTGAAGAAGCCAGTGATGTTATGCCTATGATTCCCCTAAGAGGGTTGTCAATCTTTCCGTATATGGTGCTTCATTTTGATATAGGAAGAGAAAAATCCATCAGCGCTCTGGAAAAAGCCATGATGATGAACCAGACCGTATTTCTGTCGGCTCAGGTGGTTGCAGAGACGGACTTGCCAACGAGGGACGATTTCTATCAAGTGGGAACCATCGCTAAGATTAAGCAAATGCTGCGCCTGCCCGGGGACACGATTCGGGTTTTGGTAGAGGGTGTCAGCAGAGGGCGCATCGAGGAGTACATCTTTGAGGTTCCCTACTTTAAATGCAGGGTTACCGCTATTGAAGAGCCGGAATTTGACAGCACTCCGCCGCGCATTGTCGCACTGATGCGTACGGTATTGTCCTCTTTTGAGGAGTATGTCAACTACAGTCCGAGAATTTCTCAGGATGTGGTTCCCTCGGTGGCCTCTGTTGAACAACCCGGACGGCTTGCGGATGTGATAACCTCGCATTTGGATATTAAGACAGAGGAAAAGCAGAGCATACTGGAAGCTTTTGATATTGAAGAGCGTCTCGAACTGTTGAATGGGATTCTGACCAAGGAAATTGAAATCCTGCACATTGAGAGCTCAATCACCAATAAGGTCAGGACCCAGATCAACAAAAGCCAAAGAGAGTACTATCTCAAGGAGCAGCTCCGGGTCATTCAGGAGGAGCTGGGTGAAGACGAGGATTCCGAGGACGAGATTCGCAGTTGGCTTGAGCAGCTTTCGAAGCTCAAACTTCAACCTGCTGTCCACGAAAAAATTGAGAAAGAGATCAAGCGTCTCAAAAAGATTCAGGGAAATTCCGCAGAAGGAGGCGTAATTCGCACTTACGTGGAATGGATCCTTGCATTGCCATGGAACAAATCGTCCAAGGACAACAAGGACATAAAGCTGGCTGAGGCCATACTTGATGAAGATCATTATGGTTTGGACAAGGTTAAGGAGCGTGTTCTTGAGTACCTTGCGGTGATTCAGCTTTCAAAGAGCATGAAAGGTCCCATTCTGTGCCTTGTTGGTCCGCCGGGAACCGGAAAAACATCCATCGCAAAATCTATTGCCAGGTCGCTCAACCGTAACTTTGTCCGCATGTCATTGGGCGGTGTGAGAGATGAAGCGGAAATACGGGGACACAGGAGAACCTACATCGGTGCCATTCCGGGACGGATTATTTCCGCCATAAAGGAAGGCAAGACAAACAACCCGGTATTCCTCTTTGATGAAGTGGACAAGATCGGTAACGATTTTCGCGGAGACCCTGCTTCTGCGCTGCTGGAGGTACTGGATCCGGAGCAGAACAAGACCTTTACAGATCACTACCTGGAAGTTCCCTTTGACCTCTCAAAGGTGATGTTCATAACCACAGCGAACACCACGGATACAATACCCAGACCTCTGCTAGACCGGATGGAGGTCATTCAGGTTACCGGTTATACGGAAGAGGAGAAGGTTAACATCGCAGAGCAGTACCTGATACCTAAGAAAATCAAGGAGCATGGTTTGAAGTCTGCAGACGTTAAATTTTCTGAGGCTGCGGTGCGTACTGTCATCAACAACTACACGAGAGAATCAGGTGTCCGTAATCTGGAGAGAGAAATCGCAAACGTCTGCAGGAAGGTAGCCAGAACCGTTGCAGAGAAGCCAAGCGGACCGATCAGCATCTCTGCGTCAAATATTGAAAAATATCTGGGTAAAAAACGCTTCCGTTATGATAAGATAGAGGGAGAGAATGAAGTCGGTGTGACAACAGGCCTTGCCTGGACTATTGTCGGTGGGGATACCTTGTCCATTGAAACCACCGTGGTTCCCGGGAGTGGTACCCTTGTTCTGACTGGACAGTTGGGAGAAGTCATGCAGGAATCGGCCAAGGCCGGCGTCAGCTACATTCGTTCCAAGGCCAAAGAATTGGGTATTGACGAAAACTTTTATAAGGAAAAGGATCTTCATATTCACATACCCGAAGGGGCGACCCCGAAAGACGGGCCCTCTGCGGGGGTGACTATGTGCACATCCGTTATATCGGCGCTGACCGGTATTCCCGTCAGAAAGGATCTGGCAATGACAGGGGAAATCACCCTGCGCGGTAAGGTGCTTCCTGTTGGAGGTATTCGGGAAAAGGTTCTGGCTGCCCATAGGGCCGGAATTACCATAGTGTTGCTTCCCAAGGAAAATGAGGCGGACATCGACGAAATTCCGGGGAAAGTTCGCAGGCGCATCAAATTCGTTTTAGTTGATACTTTGGATCAGGTTCTGAGCGAAGCATTGGTGAAGCAATGATTATCAAAAAAGCGGAGCTCTCTGCTGTGGCAGTCAACCGGAACCAGTATCCGGATTTTTCGAAGAAGGAAATTGCCATAGCGGGGCGTTCCAATGTGGGAAAATCATCTTTGATCAACCTGCTGCTTAACCGAAAGAGCCTGGCAAGAGTCAGCGGCAGTCCGGGGAAGACCAGGACCATCAATTTCTACGATGTGAATGACGACTTCCGTATCGTGGACCTGCCGGGTTATGGGTATGCTAAAGTTTCCAAATCCATCAGCGACAACTGGGGAGATATGATAGAGACTTATCTGTCCGATCGTCCAAATCTGGTAAAAGCGATACAGTTGGTGGACATACGTCATGCACCTTCTGCACAGGATATCCAAATGTATGAGTGGATGAAACATTACAGATTGGACGGCCTAGTGGTGGCGACGAAAGCAGATAAAGTCTCGAAAAGCGAACAGTCGAGGAATATCAGCACGATTCGTAAAGTGCTGGGGCTTGAGGACGGAGACATGGTTATCCCGGTATCCACTTTAAAGCGTACCGGATATGAGGAACTCCTGACTGTTCTTGGTACAATTCTAAAGGAGGGGTAAGGATGCAATTTATTTTTATGCGCGTATTAATGAGGCGTATAAAGGCCATTCCGCCATTTTTGCGCGACAAGACGGTACCCTTTAGGAAAAAACTAATTATTGTCTTGGGAATTGCCTACCTTGTCTGGCCACTTGATTTGATACCTACCCCTATACTCCTCTTCGGGATAATTGATGATATCGTTATCTGGGGCTTCATCATTTATTATCTGAGAGAAGAGCTGGATAAATACTGGCTCGGGGAAAAAGAAGTGAAACCTGAGGAAAGATTCCATGGAAAAAAGATTATAGATGATGTAAAATTTGAGGTGAAGGACGAAACCTTTCACCCTTCGGAGAACGACAGTGCAGGGGAGAACAAAGAAAATCAGCAATAGCAGTAGAAATCTACAAATTTGACTAGCAAGCGAAGGAGCAAATATGGAGAAAAGATACGTATTCGGCGATGTGATGATAGGCAAAGAAGAGCTGAAAAAGCGAGTTCAGGAACTAGGTGCTGAGATATCCAAAGACTATAAGGGAGAATCCATTTTAGCTATCTGCGTGCTCAAGGGCGCCGTGATCTTCATGAGTGATCTGATCCGTGAACTCAATATAGAAACCAAGATTGACTTTATGGCCGTTTCAAGTTACGGTGCATCCACGAAAAGCACGGGTGTTGTGCGGATTCTGAAAGACTTGGACTCCAACATAGAGGGCGAAAACGTAATCATCGTCGAGGACATCATAGACTCCGGATTAACATTGAAATACCTGAAGGAATACCTGATGGCAAGAAATCCGAAAACCTTAAAGATCTGTACGCTTTTGGACAAGCCGGAGAGAAGGGTAGCCGAAGTCAGCGCCGACTACATAGGTTTCTCCATTGAAAATAAGTTTATCGTAGGATACGGACTCGATTTCAATCAGAAGTATCGGAACCTGCCGTATATAAGTTATCTTGAAGAAGAATAGTGGAGGAAGAATTATGTCTTACAAAGTACCTGTGGGATTATCCAACAAACATCTGCATCTTTCTGTTGCAGACCTGGAAGCGCTTTTTGGAAAAGGTTACACGTTGACCCCTCTTAAACCCCTGAAGCAACCCGGTCAGTATGCATCCGAGGAGAAGGTAGATATAGTAGGTCCTAAAGGAACCCTGAAAGCAGTGCGGATTCTCGGACCCGTCAGAAAAGAAACACAAGTGGAGTTGGCTATGACGGATGCTCGTGCCATCGGAGTTTCAGCCCCCGTAAAAGAATCAGGGAAGCTGGAAGGAACACCCGGACTCAAGCTCATGGGACCGGCCGGTGAAATAGAAATCGATTATGGCGCCATCGTTGCGTTGCGCCACATTCATCTTTCAACAGAACAGGCCAAAGAGGCGGGCGTCAAAGATAAGCAAATGGTAAGCCTTCGCTTCGGTGGAGAGAGAGGTCTTGTATTCGACAACGTACTCATTCGTTCCGGAGAAGGTCATGATTCGGAAATCCATCTGGATACGGACGAAGGAAACGCTGCCGGATTGAAAAATGGAGATCTTGGAGAGATCATCGTATGAAATCTTTAAATAAATATATTGACCATACGATTCTGAAGGCAGAAGCGACGGAAGAGGATATCAGAAAGCTCTGTAGCGAAGCTACAGAGCATAGCTTTTATGCTGTCTGCGTAAACTCCTGCCAAGTTTCCTTGGCAAAGAAGGAGCTTGCGGGCGGCGACGTTAAAGTGGCCTCAGTCGTGGGATTTCCTCTTGGTGCAGCCCATACAGCTGCCAAAGCCTGCGAAACTGAAATCGCTGCGTCCGAGGGAGCCGATGAGATCGATATGGTGTTGAATGTGGGAGCAATGAAGGAAGGCCGCTATAATTTCGTGGAAGACGATATTCGCGCAGTGGTGAAAGCCGCAGAAAAAGGTGGCGCTATCGTAAAGGTAATCCTGGAAACCTGCTTGTTGACCGATGAAGAAATCGTAAAAGCATGCCTGCTCTCAAAAAATGCGGGTGCAGCCTTTGTCAAGACTTCTACCGGATTTTCCACCGCCGGTGCAACCGCCCACCATGTGAAGCTGATGAAGGACACAGTTGGGGATGCGTTGCAGGTAAAGGCTTCCGGGGGTATTCGAGACAAGGAAACAGCGTTGCAAATGATAGAAGCCGGCGCAGACAGAATCGGAGCGTCAGCCTCAATAAAAATCTGCAAATAACCACCAAAGTGTCTGGTTATTTTTTACCGGGAGAAGATTCTGTATCCTTTTCCCTCATTAAGTCTATAATGTTTTCACAAGCTAATTTTGCACAATAGCTTTCAATTGCAAACTTTAGAGCCAAGCGGAAAAGTTCTTCATTATCTGCGTTTGAATCAATCTTGGTTGCAGTCTCCGATAACGCATTGTCCAGGATTGTTGTGAAGTTTGAGTAAAATGCTTCAGGATTATTCTTTTGTGCATCTTCCCGCAATAATACTCTCATGTCTCGTACCGTAAGAACCTGTTTCAGCAGACATATCTCCGTTAACACAGCTAGATGTTTCTTACTGTATTTTTTACCGTCTGCCTTAGGCAGCAATCTGTCCTTCACATAATTGCTGACCATTGCAGGGGTCAGCTGCCCCTCGTTCTTCAAATGGATGAGTTGCCTTTTTAGATAGGCTACAACTTGATCCTTATAGAGATTGATGTCCGGAAAATTCGACCATTCAACCGGTCGTTCGTTCTCAATTCGTTGTTTTAGCGTTTTTAATTCTCCCATTACAATTGCTCCGTTCTATTCTTTGATGATAGGGGCATCCTCTTATAATAGCGATTAAGGTTTGGCATGTAATATTGTAACAGTCGAATGACAGTTTTGCAAATTAGTTATAACAAAAATAAAAGTGGATTGACATAAATGTAATCACTATATATAATAATGATTATTAGATTACAAGTTTTACCTTTGCTATACAAAAACGCAAGGAGGGGCATTATGTCTGATGCTATAGGTGTATTTGGGGACTCCATTATGAAAGGTGTAGTGTATGATAGCGGGAAAAGCAAGTATACCTACTTGGAAAACTCCTTTGTAAATGATTTTATTAAGAAAACCGGTATTATGGTGGACAACTTTGCAAAGTTCGGATGCACTCTGACAAAAGGTGAAAAAATTATTGAGAAGTGTTCTGAGAAATTATCGAGTTATAAATATATAGCTCTTGAGTTTGGGGGAAATGATTGCGATTTCTTCTGGCCTGCAGTCTCTGGCAATCCAGACAGAGATCATATGCCCAATACGCCTATCGAGTCATTCGAAACAATATATTCTCGTATCATTGAAAACCTTGTGGAAAAGCAATATAATCCGGTATTATTCTCTTTACCTCCTCTTGATCCGCACCGGTATTTTGCATGGATCTCCAAGGGACTTAATTCTGATAATATTCTAAGATGGCTGGGCGATGTTGAATTTATATATCGCTGGCAGGAAATGTATAGCCTTACGGTGGTAAAATTGGCCGCTGAAAAAAAGGTACCTCTCATCGATATCCGGAAGGCCTTTCTTAAGTGTCGAAACTATAAAGATTTGCTTTGTGAGGATGGCATACATCCAAATGAATCCGGTCACTCACTGATTTTCAATACTATAGCAGAATATATCCCTGCAATCTAATATAAGTACGAAGGGCCTGTCCTCTTGGTTGATAAGTAACCAAAACTGCCTTGAAACGGACCGGGTAGTTCACAAAAAAAATAAGACAGGAAAGCTGAACTATAAATCCAGAAAATATAGTTCTTTTTTTATTTGACTTAAAAGAAAGCATACTATAATAGTGATTTACGGATTGCATGATCTATAGAAATAGTTCATAAGATCATGGAAAAAATAATTTGAGAACTATAGTCAGAGTCCGGACATATGTTTTTATATCAGAGTCCGGACATATGTTTTTATATTTGACAGGGTTCTCAAAAGGGGATATACTTAAGAAAATGTAGCGTAATACGGATATGTGTTCACAATGCGAACACATAAGCATAGGAGGTTGACTATGATACGTCCAAAGAGGTTACATAGAGGAGACACCATCGGTGTTATCTCACCCGCCAGCCCCTCCGAGAAAAAAAGCGAAATTTACCGGGCTAAAGAGACCCTGGAAGAGTGGGGCTATAAAGTCGTCATCGGTAAAAACGTAAACAAATGCAAAGGCCTCGTTGCCGCATCCGAAGAGGAGCGGGCAACCGATTTCAATGAGATGTTTCGCAGAGACGACATCGACGCGGTGTTTGTCACACAGGGAGGATACGGCTCTGCTCAAATCATCCGTCTTATCGATTTCGAGGCAGTAACAAAGAACCCCAAAATTTTCACGGGATTCAGCGACATTACTTCTCTTCACCTCGCACTGCATAAATTTTCTGATTTAGTTACTTTCCACGGACCGGGTATGTCCCGCTTTAACTCTGAAGACCTTACCGAATACACAAAGGAATACTTTTTCAAAGCCATTTCCGATAAAGAGCCTATCGGCAATATTCCGCTGGCGAATAAAAAGAAATGGATCCATACCATCGGCAGCGGCGCTGCGGACGGGAAGTTGATCGGGGGAAACCTCACACTCCTATGTGCCAGCCTGGGAACTCCCTATGCCGTCGATACAAAAGACAAGATTCTATTGATTGAAGACGTGGATACAGAACCCTGGATTTTTGATCACATGCTGTCTCATCTGCGAAATGCCGGCTGCTTCGATGGCTTGAAGGGCATCGTCATTGGAGAGTGTCACAATTGTGTTCCTTTTAAACACGATCCGGGGTTTTATTGTGACACCGGCGTCGAGGATGTACTTGAGTACTATCTGAAACCACTTAATATCCCGGTGCTATACGGTTTACCTCTTGGACATACAGATGATCTTGCAACGTTGCCTATGGGCCTTTCCGTTCGCGTGGACGCCGACAGGAAGACCTTTGAAGTATTAGAAAGTGGTGTATTGTAATTTGCGACCTATTGTATTGAGGAGGAGAAAGATGAAAAGAACAGCAAAGACCCTCATTGTGGTCTTATTGGTGGCAGCGCTCTGTATCATCCCCATGGGATGCGGCGGAGGTGAGACAGATCCGGGAGCTTCCGACGGCGTCAGTACTTTTCGATTAGGTTCCAGCACTGCATTTGATACCATGAATCCGTTATCATCATATATGCAAGTTACCTATGAATTTTTCATGCTGATTTACGACTCTCTAGTTGAGTACGATGAGAATTATGACCCGACTCCATGCCTTGCCACAGACTGGTCCGTCAGCGACGATGAGCTCGTATGGACATTCAATCTCCAGGAAGGCGCAGTCTGGCATGACGGCGAACCTTTTACATCTGAGGACGTGAAATTTACTTATGAACTGATGTTAGAAACCGGCTTGGGCTATATGTACAGTTCCTACTTGGAAGGCATCACCGATATTCAGTGCCCGGATGATAATACCGTTGTAATAACCACAGAGGCCCCAAAAGCAAACATGCTGATGAACACGACGCCGATTTTGCCGGAGCATATCATCAGTGCCATTCCTGCCGAGGAACTGGAAGTCTGGGCAAATGACAATCCAATTGGAACCGGGCCCTATAAATATGATTCCCAAGGAGATAACTTCGTTAAAATTGTAAAAAATGAAGACTATTTTGGTGAGTTGCCCTCCGTCGACGAATATGTTTTTGTTGACTTTGAAAACATTGACGCCATGGCTCAGTCGCTCATGCTGGGTGAAATCGATGGTGCAACCAACTTAAATCCTGCACAGTTGGCTCAACTGCAAGGCGATGAAAATGTAGATGTAATCTCCGGTCAGGAGTTAGGCTTTATGCAAGTGGGAATTAACTGCTGGACCGATTCGGCCAGCGGAGGAAATCCACTTCTGCTGGATAAAAGCATCAGGCAAGCCATGGACTTAGCCATCAACAAGCAGAAAATTGTCGACATGGCGTATAGCGGCCAGGGAACAGTTGGTACCACTCTTATTAATCCCGGTGACTTTTACCACTATGAACCTACAGGTGATGAACTGAGAACCTATAACCCGGATGCAGCAAATGCTTTGCTGGAAGCTGCCGGTTACACGGATAAGGATGGTGACGGTGTTCGCGAGACTGCAGACGGAACCCCCCTGGAGTTTGAATTTATCACCATAGCAGATAACGTTGAAGAAGTAAAGAGCGGACAGATGATTGTATCCGATTGTGCTGCAGCAGGAATTAAGATCAACAGTGTAACTATGGACAGCGGTGCTCTCTATGACAAAATCATAGAAGGTAGCTATGACATGTTTATCTGGGGATGGGGAGCAGACGTGGATCCTACTGTCATCCTCGGTGTTCTCATCACAGATCAGATCGGTGGAAACAACGAACCTTTCTTCTCAAATGAAAGATACGACGAGCTCTATATCGCTCAGCAGAACCAGATGGATGAGAGCAAGCGGCAGGAGATGGTCTTTGAGATGCAGCAAATCCTCTATGAAGAATCACCTTACATCATTTTGATCTATGCCAACAACATCCAAGCCATTCGTTCCGATCGCTGGACCGGATTTGAACAGATCCCGGATGGTGGGACATATTTCTTTAACATAACAAACTTGAACTATAAGAACATTAAACCAGCCGTGTAAATACGAGGTCATTACATGCATAAAGGGACTATCATTAAGAAACTGTTCTATGCCCTGATTACCATACTGGTCGTGCTGGTATTCAACTTCATACTATTTCGGGTGTTGCCCGGGAATCCATTGGCAATGATGATGCGAAATCCGCGGGCAACACCTGAAATGATTGAAGGAATCAAGCAGCTCTATGGACTGGACCAGGAATGGTACATACAATTTTTCACATATTTCAAGAATATGCTCCAAGGAGACTTGGGTATGTCCTTTGTATTCAAGGCACCCGTGGCCAGCGTCATCGGCGCAAGGATTCTGCCAACTCTTTTGTTGGTGGGGATTGCTGAGATAATTGCCATTGTCGTCGGAATCGGCATTGGCATCATCGCCGCCTGGAAGAGAGGCACGAAGCTGGATGTGGGTACTCTGGGTTTTTCTCTTGTCACCTACTCTGTGCCCACCTTTTGGCTTGGCATGATCATGATGGTGATATTCTGTGTGCAACTGCGGCTTTTCCCAACCAGCGGCATGTTTACAGCGGGGAAGAGCTTTACCACCTCCGGAGCCATGCTCTATGACCTGGCGCGTCATTCCTTCCTACCCATACTGACTATGAGTTTGGTTCTGATCGGAGAATACGCACTGACGATGCGAAATACCTTGATGGATGTACTGTCTGAGGATTATATCGTCACAGCAAAGGCCAAAGGCTTTCGAGAACGGTACATACTTCTAAAACACGCCTTGCCTAATGCGCTTCTTCCAATGATTACAATCGTAGCCATAAATATTGGATTTGTGGTGGCAGGGGCCATTCAAATCGAAACCATCTTCTCGTGGCCGGGTTTAGGCAGGCTGATGTACGAAGCACTGAGCGCAAGGGACTATCCACTGCTACAAGGAATTTTCCTAATAGTGACGGTCAGCGTAGTCTTGGCAAACCTCCTTGCAGATATCACTTACTCGTATATTGATCCCAGGGTAAAGAGCTGAAAGGAGGGCGAAACCGATGAAATGGAGTATGCGAAAAAAGAAAATCAAAATGTTCATAATGGCCATTATAAAGAACAAGATGGCCCTCACCGGCGCGGTTATCCTGACAGCCTTTATACTGGTGGCAATTTTCGGCCCTATCTTCATGCCCTTTTCAACGATGGAATTCGGCGAGGTGGAGCAGATTCTCAACCCACCTTCACGTGCACATTTGCTTGGCACGGACGATATGGGAAGGGACGTACTGGCCAACCTCATATCCGGTGCCAGAATATCCCTGTTAATCGGTGGCGTTGCCACAGCCATATCCATGGGAATCGGTACGCTGATCGGAATCGTCTCCGGCTATTTTGGAAAAGGAATCGACAACGCATTGATGCGTTTTACCGATTTCTTTCTCGTGATTCCCTGGCTCCCGCTAATGATGGTATTAGCGGCCATTCTAGGAACGAGCATATGGAATATCATATTTGTAATCGGGATTACCGGTTGGGCAGGCACTGCCCGGGTAGTCCGCTCCCACACCCTTTCCGTAAAGGAGAGACAGTTTGTGGAGAGAACCGTGTCTATCGGTGCCGGAAGCGGGCACATCATGGCCCGACATATCCTTCCCAACGTATTTCCCTTGGTCTTTGCCAACACTGTGCTGGTGGCGGCGGTGGCTATTGTATCCGAAACCACATTGAGCTTTCTAGGCCTTGGAGATCCCACCACGGCCAGTTGGGGGATGATGTTGCACTATGCGTTTGAGAGCGGGGCAACCAGTGCCGGGGCTTACTGGTATTACCTGCCTCCCGGTATTTGCGTTGTTCTAGTGGTGCTATCCTTTACCCTATTGGGCTACGCATTTGACGAGATCCTGAATCCAAAGCTAAGAAAGAGGTAAACCCATGTCCCTGTTGGAAGTAAAGAATTTAAGAACCTATTTTGACACGACAAAAGGCGATTACAAAGCAGTGGATGATGCCAGCTTTGAGCTGGATTATGGAGAAGCTCTGGGTTTAGTTGGGGAGTCAGGCTGCGGCAAAACCACTTGCGCTCTCTCCATCGCGAAACTGCTGCCGAAAGAAGGCAGAGTTGCCGGAGGTGAAATCCTCCTTGAGGGGACGGATATCCTGAAACTTTCCGATGAGGAAGTCCGCGCGAAGCGATGGAAGGAAGTGTCTATCATATTTCAAGGCGCTATGAACGCTTTGAACCCTGTAATGAGGGTAGGAGATCAGATTGCGGAAGCCATTGTTCTCCACGAAAAGTTGAAGCAGGAAGATGCTAGCTTTAGAGCCGGTGACTTATTTGAATTGGTAGAAATGCCAAGAGATCGCATTAACAATTTCCCCCATGAATTCAGCGGAGGAATGAAGCAGAGAGCTATGATTGCCATGGCACTTGCCTGCAATCCCAAGGTTGTAATTGGTGATGAGCCCACGACGGCGTTGGATGTCATGGTGCAGGCCCAGATTCTTAACCTCTTGGAGAAACTCAGGCGTGAGCTTTCCATGGGATTGATCCTCATAACCCACGACCTGTCTATCTTAGGAGAGACCTGCGATAAAATCGCCGTCATGTACGGAGGGAAAATCGTAGAAGTGGGAACCGTAGAAGACATATTTGATCACACGGCCCATCCTTATACGGAGAGGCTGATCGCCTGCTTCCCCAATATAGGCAGGGAGAAAATAATTCCAGAGGGAATTAAGGGGACGCCTCCCAACATGTTCGATCCTCCTACAGGCTGCAGTTTTCACCCGCGTTGCCACAGAGCGCTGGACATCTGCAGAACAGAGATTCCCAATCTAATGAAAATAAGTGGAAAACATTTTTCTGCATGCCACCTGTGCAGGGAGGTTCTGAATGGATAATAAGACAATCATTGAAGTCAAAAATCTAAAAGTGCATTTCGAAACCAAGAAGAGCCTAGTCGCTGACCTTTTCGGGAAAGACAAGAGGGTGTTGAAAGCCGTTGATGGCGTCTCCTTCCAGATTAACGAGGGAGAGATCCTTTCCTTGGTTGGTGAGAGCGGATGCGGTAAGACCACCACCGGAAAGGCAGTCTTAGGACTTGTCAAGCCCACGGAAGGGAATATCCTTTTCCGGGAGGAGAGTATAGGCGAGTATGATAAGCCCTCCATGAAACAGTTTCGTCGAAAAGCGCAGATGATTTTCCAGGATCCCTACCAATCCGTAAACCCCAGGGAAATCGTCATGGATATCGTTGCGGAGCCACTTGATGTAAACCATCTGGTAAAGACGGAACAGGAGCGGACGGAAAAAGTCAAGAATGCACTGGAACAGGCAGGCATGATACCCGCTGAAGATTTTCTCTATCGCTACCCTCACGAACTCAGCGGCGGGCAGAGGCAGAGGGTTATAATTGCCAGCTCCATTATAATGGAACCGGATTTTCTCGTAGCGGATGAACCGGTCTCCATGCTTGATGCTTCCATCCGAACAGAAATCCTGAAGCTGATGATGGATCTTCGCCAACAAAGGAAGCTGGCTTATCTCTTCATTACCCACGACCTTTCATTGGCCTGGCTGGTTTCGGACCGCATCGCAATCATGTATTTAGGCAGGATCATGGAGATCGGCGGAGCGAATGATATCATTCACAATGGCATCCACCCTTATACCAAAGCCCTGACTTCAATCATGCCGGTACCGGGGGTCCGCAGACAGACAGAGCGCGTTATCCTGCCCGGCGAAACACCCAATCCTATCGAGGAAATTCAAGGATGCAAGTTCCGGGGAAGATGCGCTATGGCAAAAGCAATTTGTGAAGAACAAATGCCTGAGCTAGCAGAAACCGGCCCCGGTCATTATACAGCATGCCACTTTGCCAAGGAGAATATGGAATGATTAGAAATATCGAAGATAGCATCGCAAAAGTGGATGTTGTAAGGATTGCATCGGACCTAGTTAGGATCCCCAGTTTTTCCTTTATGGAGAATCAGGAACAGGATGTTGCTGTCTACATTTATGATCTCTTTCGCAGGGAAGGGATTGAGACCGAACTCATAGAAGTGATGCCGGGACGCTGCAATGTTACAGCGCGATTGCCCGGTAGCGAAGGGGGAAAATCTCTGATGCTCAGCGGTCATCTGGACACCGTCCCCGTCTATGATATGGAAGATCCGTTTTCCGGAGAAATCCTTGAGGGAAGACTCCACGGCAGAGGTTCCTGCGACATGAAAGGCCCTCTTGCCGCTATGATAGCAGCCGTGATCGGAATTCACCGGTCCAATGTCTCCCTGAAAGGAGACCTGATCTTTGTGGGGCTCATTGACGAAGAAGAAAAAGGGAAGGGTGTGGAACACTTAGTCCGGAATGGACCTCTGGCTGATGCGACGGTAAACGGTGAGCCTACCGGGATGCAGCCGGCTATCGGGCATAAGGGCTTGGAATGGATTAAAATCGAGGTCTTGGGCAAGAAGGTCCACGGAGGAAGGATGGATGAAGGCATTAATGCCATCGTCATGGCCTCGCGCATTATAGAGCGAATACACGATGAATATGTGCCAAAGTTGAATCAACGAAAGCACCCCATTTTAGGTTACCCTACCATCAACGTGGGTAAAATACAGGGAGGAGACCAACCCAGTACCGTACCGGGGAGTTGCACCATTGAAATTGACAGGCGGTGGGTCCCGGAGGAAAGTCTGAATCAGGTTTATCAGGAATTGCAAGAGATCATTCGCGATGTACAGAAGGAATATCCCGGCTTTCGAGCCGAGGTTTCCGGCATCTTCCATCCCGGTGAGTTGCTACCTCACGAACCCTTCTGTATCGATGAAAAGGATCCTCTGGTTCAATCTGTTCAAAGAGCCTTTGAACGAACCGGCCATCCTTATGAAGGAGTGACGACCTTTCCTGCATGGAGCGATGCAGGAGTCATGTCTTCCTTTACCGATATGAAATGCATTATAATGGGGCCTGGGGACTTGGCACTGGCCCATTCCGCAAATGAATCCATTGATGTCGAGGAGATACTGGAAGCCGCTTTGATTTATGGCTGTCTGGCTTATGATTACTGTGGAGCATAAAGGAAAGAAGCATAGCAGATGGGAATGAAAGAGAAGACCGATGTATTTATAGAAGGCTCGAAAGAGAGAATGATAGAAGAGACCATTGCCCTCATAGGCTTTCCCAGCGTCAACGGCAGACAGGAGGAAAACCGTGCCTGCCTGAGCTATTTTTTGAAGTTAGCAGAGGATATGGGATTCCGTACCATGACCACCTCGGATTTTGATGTGGGCATTGTTGAAATGGGGCAGGGAGAAGAGACCCTTGGCATTTTGGTGCATCTTGATGTGGTGGACATCGGTGACCCGGCAAAATGGACAAATGAACCATTTGAGGGAGTGGTGAGAGAAGGCTACCTATGGGGGCGGGGAACAGTTGATGATAAAGGTGCTGCTGTTATGAGCCTCTATGCAATGAAAGCAGTGGAGCGATTGGAAGAGAAAGGTGTGGCTTATTGTCGGAACATCGGAAGAAGGCAGCTGGACGGATATGGATCATTATAAAGAAGAGTACCCGCTTCCCGATTTTGGTTTTTCGCCGGACGGGGAATTCCCGATTTTTAATGCAGAAAAAGGATATGCTGACGTGGAACTCTTGTTTCATGAAGACGCAAAGAAGGGGATACAATTCCTGAAGAGCGGTGACAGCAAGAATACCATCCCGTCCAAGGCAGAAATTATATGTCCGGACGGTAGGAAACTAACTGCGCAGGGAGTCTCTACTCATAGTTCGTCACCGGAACTGGGTGACAATGCAATCATCAAGTTATGCAATGACCTGAAAGGCGAAGATAAACTTGATTTCATTCGCTTTGTAAATGATTATCTCTGTGGAGATGGATTTGGGCACAAATTGGGTTTGGATGACGGATCCGACCATGTGGATGGGGAATTTGTAGGAGCCACCACTGCGGTTCCAACGGTACTGTCGCTGGAGGAGGATGGGGTTCGATTAGTTGTCAATGTGAGGCAGCGGTTTGGAACCACCGAGCAGGATATTGCGTCAGCAATGAAAGCTTATTGTCAACCGTATCATTTCAGCTTTGAAATCACGGAATACATGGATGCGATGTTAGTCAACAGAGATTTACCTTTCCTGCAAGTCATGAATCAGGTTCACGACGAATATGACGTCCCGTCAGGTTTTGAAGTAGCGGCTGGCACCTCATATGCAAAGTCCATGGATCGGTTTGTGTCCTGGGGGCCGGTCTTTCAGGGGGAACCTTCCTGCGCACATGTAGAAGATGAGCGCATTTCTATCGATTCCATGGTACTTGCGACAAAGCTCTATAGCCGATTTATCAGCCGGATGGCTGTTTGTGAGGAGAAATGACATGAATGGACATAAAAGTAAGGATATCAGTCGCATGACCAGCCTGGAAAAGGGTTTGCATTTACTATCACTTTTTGGCGAGGAACCCTATAAGCTGACCATTGCTGAGCTGGTTCGCATATCCGGCCTGAACCGCACTACTATATATCGTACCTTGGCAACCTTGGAGGAATCCGGAATGCTGATAAGGGATGGCAAGAACAAGGCTTACCGGATGGGGCCTATGACTTATCACATGGGAAACATATACCTGATGAATGCCAATTATAAAGAGAGCATACATGCCATTTTGGAAAAGATCGGAGAAGAGTCTGCAGAATCGGTAGGTATGGCTCACAGAGAAGGAAATCAAGTGGTTTCCATCTTTTCCATTGAGACCCATCAGCCCGTCAAAGTCAATGATAAACCCGGAACATTTTATCCTATGAACAAAGGTTGCTATGGTAAGTGCCTGATGGCTTATTATGATCCCGCCGTGGTTTCGGGATTGCTGGATGGCTTTACCTTTGAAAAGACAGCGCCTAATACACTGACAAAAAAGGAAGATATCCTAAAGGAATACGAGAAGATTCGGCAGCAAGGGTTTGTAGTGAGCATTGAGGAGACCGTGCCCTATGTAATCGGTGTAGGGATTCCTCTGAGAAGCCCCGGTGGGCAAGTGGAAAATGTGGCTGCCATCTCCTTTTTTAAGCAGGATAATTACCTTGAGAAGCTGGAGCAAATGAAGGAAATTCTCTTACGCTACCAAAGAGAGCTGGAGATGTATTTGTATTAAATCACACGTTGAACAAGAAATGTATCACATCTCCGTCTTTGACTTCGTAATCCTTTCCCTCGGAGCGGACCAAGCCCTTTTCTTTGGCAGTGGCCAGGTTGCCGCCACAGGCAATCAGTTTATCGTAGGCGATAGTTTCCGCCCGGATGAAACCCTTTTCAAAATCCGTATGAATCTTACCTGCAGCCTGAGGGGCCTTGGTGCCACGGGTGATGGTCCAGGCACGGACCTCCGGTACACCTGCGGTTAGATAAGAGATCAAATTCAGAAGTCTGTAGGAGGCCTTGATGAGTTTGTCAAGACCGGATTCGGCAATGCCCAGATCTTCAAAAAAGGCAGCCTTTTCTTCTTCGTCCAGTTCGGCGATTTCCGCCTCTAGTTTTGCACAGAGCACTACCACTTCGGAGCCTTCTTTTTCCGCGTGTTCCCGAACTTGAACAACGTAGTCATTGTCTGTTCCTTCTGCCACCATGTCTTCTGAGGCATTTGCCGCATAGATGACAGGCTTGTAAGTCAA
>CAYLVS010000009.1:0-11299 GCA_964387185.1 uncultured Oscillospiraceae bacterium
CAGCAGATGCTGGCTATGGGAAGAGCCCTCATGTCGAGGCCAAGGATACTGTTGTTGGATGAACCTTCAATGGGACTTGCACCGCTATTGGTAAGAGAGATATTTGAAATCATAAAGAGTATAAATAGTGAAGGAACGACTGTGTTACTGGTAGAGCAGAACGCCAGCATGGCTCTATCCATCGCCCACAGAGCTTATGTTTTGGAAACGGGATCCATCGTGATTTCCGGTACCGGTGAAGAGCTGGCAAAGAGTGATAGAATCCAGAAAGCTTATCTGGGCGGAGAATAGAAATAAGGAGGGGTTTTGATGTACGTTAAAAGCAGAATGACTGCCAATCCCTATACCATTGAAGCGGATGCACCGATTAATGAGGTTATAGAGCTGATGCGGGACAAGAATCTGAAAAGGGTACCCGTAGTTCGGGGCGATCGGGTTGTGGGAATGCTGACAAATTCGGATATTCAGAAAGTATCTCCCACTAAAGCAACCACACTCAGCATTTATGAGCTAAACTATCTGCTCTCAAAGACCAAAGTCAGGGACGCTATGAGCAAGGAAGTGATAAGCGTCGGTCCTGACGATCTTCTGGAGGAGGCGGCACTTCTCATGCGGGACAACAGAGTGGGAACTCTGGCTGTGGTAAAGGATGAGAAGCTGGTGGGAATCATAACGGAAAGCGACATCTTCGATGCTTTTATCGATTTGCTGGGCTTACGTCATCCGGGCAGCAGGATTGCCGTAAACGCTGCGGATGTGCCGGGCGCGTTAGCTGCCATTGGACAAATTTTCAGTTCCCAGAATGCTAATATTTCTCATATCGTAGCCTATCACGGAAGCGGGGGCCACAGCGATGTAGTGATAAGGACCAATGCTGTTAAGACGGAAGAAATCGAAAAAAGGCTGAATGAAAGCGGTTTTAACATCCTAGATGTAATCCACTGCCAGGAGTAAAGTTGAATGATAGTAGTAGCAGCAACGCAGAACAAGCATAAGATTGAGGAGATCCACGCCATTACCGCGCCCTTTGGCTTTGAGATGGTGTCCCGCAGCGATGCAGGAGCACCCGACTTTGAAATTGAGGAGGATGGGAACACCTTTGAGGAAAATTCTCTGAAAAAGGCAATGGAGATCCACAAGATATGCGGATTACCCACCATTGCGGACGATTCGGGTTTGATGGTGGACTTTCTCAACGGAGCACCCGGTGTATATTCCGCGCGTTTTGCCGGAGAAGAAGGGGATGATGAGAAGAACAATGAGAAGTTGTTGCAACTTCTGGTGGATGTTCCTCCCGAAAAAAGGCAGGGGAAGTTTGTGTCGGTGATTACTATGGTTTTTTCTCCCAACGACATCCTTGTTGCAAGGGGAGAGTGTCTCGGGCATATACTATATAGTGCCGCCGGCGAGAACGGCTTTGGTTATGACCCTATTTTCGCCCCGACAGGTTATGAACAGAGTTTTGGTCAATTATCCAAGGAAGTGAAAAATAGTATCAGCCATAGAGCGAAAGCCTTAGAAGCACTTCAGGAGCAACTGAAGCTACGGAGATAGGATAGAGTGTTTCGGTCAAGAGAATGAGAACTAATATGAATAAAAGAAGAGCTAAGGAAGTAGCGATCAATGTATTTGTAAGGATGCAGAAACCTTACTATCAAGGGGTAGCCGCTGAGCTGGCCTTCTTTTTTCTCATGTCTATGGTTCCTCTTTTCATCATTACCGGTGAATTTCTGGGCGTTTTTTCACTTTCTATCGACGCGGTAGAAAAGCTACTAGGAGAATATGTTTCAGCAGAAGTGGCCGGTTCTCTGATAGAGTATATCAATTACACGCCTTCCGGAACCATCAGCGTACTATTCTTGCTCTTCGCCCTTTGGTCGGCCTCCAAAGCACAGTTTGCCATGATACAGATTGCTAATTATACCTATACCGGCTTGAATTCAGGCAAGGGTTTTGTTCGGGAGCGCCTGCGGGCCATGATTACGGTTGTGGCGACGATTTCTCTGCTGGTTTTCAGCCTGGCAATCCTGGTGTATGGAGAGCCTATCATCAATGTGATCAGTCTGTATGTAGAGAAGATTTTATTTATTCCCTTCCGCTTTAACGAGCTGTGGTATATTCTTCGCTGGCCTGTGGGTATCGCATTTTACTTTTTCGGCATTACGTTCATCAACTATATCTTGCCCAGCAAGAGACTACCCTTAAAGAAAATCATCCCGGGAAGCGGGGTGGCTTCTGCCGGGATGTTAGTGGTTACATGGGCTTATTCTTTCTATATGTCCAGGTTTTCCAATTACGACCTGTTCTACGGAGGGCTTGCCTCTGTAATCGGCCTCTTGTTCTGGTTCTACATCCTGGGTTACGTCATCGTCATCGGCATCGTTTTCAATGCCGCTCTTTTAGAAACATGTTCAGATACCTAGATAACCCGGATACCTACGATTCCTTCAAAGTCCAATGCCTTTTTAAGCTGCTGCTCATCTACCTTGGAATCCAGATCTACCATTGTAACCGCATAATCACCCTTGCTTCGGTTAATTAGGTCGCTGATATTGACATTCATATCCGCTAAAGTGCCAGTTATCCGTCCTAGCATGGAGGGGATGTTTTTGTTCAACACAACAAGGCGGGCAACGGTGGTGCAGAGACCCAGGCTGCAGGAAGGGAAATTTGCAGAGTTACGAATGTTGCCGTTCTCCAGATAGTCAATCATTTCCTCGACAGCCATAACTGCGCAGTTGTCCTCCGATTCATGAGTTGAGGCTCCCAAGTGGGGGATGCAGATGATTTGGTCTCTGCCCAGGTAGGTTTCATTGGGGAAGTCCGTTACATAGGTTCGAATAAATCCCCTGTCTATGGCTTCGACTACGTCAAACTCCTTTACGATTTGATCCCTTGAAAAGTTCAAAAGGCAAACATTTTTTTTCATGAGCTTAAGGCGGGACTTGTCAATCATCTCTTTTGTATTTTCCATAAAAGGAACGTGAATGGTCACGTAATCGCACTGGGGCAGTAGTGCATCTAAGGCTTCAATTATCTGCACGGAGGGGGAAAGCTCGTGGGCGGACGTGATGGTGATATAGGGGTCATATCCCAGGACCTTCATACCCAGGCTTTCGGCCGCGTTGGCCACCATTACGCCGATAGAGCCAAGTCCGATAACCCCCAGAGTTCTCCCTTTGATTTCGTGGCCTGCAAATTTGGACTTGTTCTTTTCCACAACTTTAGGAATATCCGATGTTGCGCTAAGGGACTTTGTCCAGGCTATGGCGCTGGTCATGTTTCTGGCAGACATGAGCAGGCCGGTGAGGACCAGTTCTTTCACCGCATTGGCGTTCGCTCCGGGTGTATTGAAGACTACGATGCCTTTTTCAGAGCAGACATCCAGCGGAATGTTGTTAACGCCGGCCCCGGCTCGCGCGATGGCCAGTAGGTTATCCGAAAAGTCCATGGATCTCATATCCTGGCTTCTGACCAAAATCCCATGGGCTTTATCTATATTTTCTGTCATCTGATAGTTGTCAGAGAAGCAGGCGATTCCTTTTTCAGATATTTTATTGAGTGTTGCAATCTTGTACATTTGGTACTCCTTATCCATTATTTCGCTCAAATTCTTTCATAAATGTAATCAGTGCTTCTACACCCTCACGAGGCATTGCGTTGTAGATGCTGGCCCGCATTCCGCCGACACTGCGGTGGCCGCCAAGGTTGACAAGGCCCTGTGCCTTGGCTTCGGCGATGAACTTCTTGTCCTTGGCTTCATCGCCGGTGACAAAGACCACGTTCATCAGTGAGCGGTCTTTGTCAGCCACCGGACACCGGAACATCCTGCTATCTTCGATGGCGTTGTAGAGGAGGGCAGCCTTTTCTTGGTTTTTCTTCTGCATAGCTCCTACGCCGCCCTGTTCTTTAATCCATTGGAAAGTGAGGCCCGCCATATAGATGGAGTAACATGGGGGAGTGTTGAACAGGGATTTTGCATCCGCATGGATCTTGTAGTCCAGCATGCTGGGCGTTTTTTCCGGCGCAAAACCGATCAGATCTTCACGAATAATGACGATGGTGACACCGGCAGGCCCAATGTTCTTCTGTGCTCCGGCAAAGACCAGTCCAAACTTGCTGATATCCAGTTCCTCCGATAGGATCATAGAAGAGAGGTCAGACACCAGGGGGACATCTCCTGTATCGGGGATATCGGTATACCTTGTACCGTATATGGTATTGTTATATGTGATGTAAAAGTAATCCGCATCTTTCGAATACTTGTCTTTTTCTACAAGGGGAATATATGTGAAAGTATCCGATTCTGATGTAGCCAGTATATTCACTTGGCCCAATTTTGCTGCTTCCTCGGCCGCTTTTTTAGCCCAGCTGCCGGTAATGATATAATCAGCTTTTTTGGAATTACGTAAGAGATTTATGGGAATCATAGAAAACTGAAGGTAGCCGCCACCCTGTAAAAAAAGAACTTTATAGGAGTGTGGGATGGACATCAGCTCTCTGAGATCCTGCTCCGCCGTCTCAATAATCTGTTGGAACTCTTTGGAACGGTGGCTCATTTCCATAACGGACATTCCACAGTCCCGGTAGTTGACCATTTCCTTAGCCGCCTGTTCCAGAACGGGCAGAGGGAGCATGGAGGGGCCGGCAGAAAAATTATAGACTCTAGTTGTCCTACTCATTTGTAATACCTCCGAATGTCAGGCTATATTTTACCGCTTTCGGAGTCAGACTCCGCGGGTAATTGCTTTGATAAAATATAAACTTTATTATACCATAAATCGGAATTGTTGCGAAGCAATTTGTTTCAATGAACTAAAATAATATATGCAGAACCTAGAAAGCAACGCTCGGGCCTATTCATAGTACAAAATCGTTGCTTTCTCCTAGTTTGAGCAACGCATGATGTCACTCAAAGGCTAATGGACGTTGCTTTTACATTTACATTTTTTAAATCTTGTTTGGGAAGCCCAACCTATGGTAGACTAATATATCATATAGCGGAAAATGTCGAAACGAAACGAGCGGATTTCTTGTCCACAAGTCTGCAAAATTGGAGGCACAGGGAATCTGCATTATTGTGATACAAGATCCGAAGCAACAGAATAGAGAAGGGAAAAAGAGAATAAGATGAAATACCTGATTTTAGTAACAGACGGTGCCGGCGACCAACCTTTAGAGGAATTAGAAGGAAAGACGCCTCTGGAGGTAGCCGATTTGAAAAATATTAACTCACTGGCAGCGCGGGGAACTGTGGGAATGGTAAACACCATACCTGACGGAATGGCTCCGGGAAGCGATGCGGCAAATCTGTCGGTTATGGGTTATGACCCCGAAATTTATCATACCGGAAGATCTCCTCTGGAAGCGGTGAGCATGGGCATCGAGATGTCGGACACAGATGTAGCCTTCCGCTGCAACCTGATAACTCTGAAAGGAAATGGAGATTATGAAGATCTGATCATAACAGATCACAGCTCCGGAGACATTACCACAGAGGAAGCGGCTGAACTGATGGATGTTATGGATGAAGTTTTTGCAACAGAACAGGTCAAGTTTTATACCGGCTTCAGCTACCGCCATGCTATGATCGTTCACGAAGGTAGCACCGATTATGACCTGACCCCTCCTCACGATGTGCTTGAACAGAGGGCGGGAGACCACCTTCCAAGAGGCGCAGGATCTGAATTTATCAAAGACATGATGATCAAGAGCTATGAGATTCTGTCCAAACACCCTGTCAACCTTGCGCGGGTAGAGAAAGGCCTGAATCCGGCAAACTCCATCTGGATCTGGGGTCAGGGCAAAAAGCCAAATTTGACCCCCCTTTATGATAAATATCAAGTAAAGGGCGTGACCATATCGGCTGTGGATTTGATAAAAGGCATTGGACTATGCGCCGGACTGAGAGCCGTTGCGGTAAAAGGTGCCACCGGCACGATCCATACCAACTATGAGGGAAAAGTAGACGCTGCTATCCAATCTTTTAAAGAGGGAAACGATTTGGTGTTCCTTCATTTGGAAGGTCCCGACGAATGCTCCCACCAGGGTGACCTGCCCGGTAAAATCCAATCATTGGAGCTCATCGACAAGAAGATAGTAGGTCCTATTGTGGAATATCTCAACCAATCCGGTGAAAACTATAGATTCCTGGTACTTCCCGACCATCAGACGCCGATCCGTATGCGGACC
The DNA here is from genome assembly GCA_964387185.1 of uncultured Oscillospiraceae bacterium. Classification (GTDB taxonomy): domain Bacteria; phylum Bacillota; class Clostridia; order Peptostreptococcales; family Anaerovoracaceae; genus UBA1426. The sequence goes on from CAYLVS010000009.1 coordinate 6,193, forward strand.
CATCTGGGAGAGCCGGTACCTTTTGTGCTGTACGACAGCGATCACCAGGCAGAGGAGGATGTCTCCCGCGTATATGGGGAGACATCGGGAAGCAAAGGCCTACTGTTTGACAACGGATATGAACTGACCGATTACTTCTTCAGGAAATAAACAAGGACAGAAATTCATGAAAAAAACATTTTCTATATTATTGATAGTATCTATGTTACTTGGATCGGTAAGCCTTGTTTATGGGGCCCCGGCAGAGCCTCAACTTACCGGTCAAAGTGCAATTTTAATCGATGCAACAACGGGAAAGATTCTTTATGAAAAGAACAGCCATGACCAGCATTATCCTGCCAGCACTACTAAAATCATGACAGCGATTCTCGCATTGGAGAATCTTCAGTTGCACGACAAAGTGGAGATCGATGAGGAGACGGCCTTTACAGGGGGGAGCAGAATATACCTTCTGGAAGGCGAGGACGTGATCGTTGAAGATGTCATGTATGGAATGATGTTGGAATCTGCAAATGACGCGGCAGTGGCATTCGCAAAGAAAATTTCCGGAAGCGTGGAGGCGTTTTCGAAGAAGATGAATGAGAAGGCTGTGGAGTTGGGGGCGTTGAACACCAACTTTGTCAACCCTCACGGACTTCACGATGATGCCCATGTGACTACAGCTTATGATCTGGCTATGATAGCAAAATATGCCATAAAAAATGATATTTTTCAGCATTATGCCACCACCTATCAATACACGATGGAAGCTACCAATATGCAGGACACCCGGTATTTTTACAACACGAACCGCATGCTTTATGATAACATCCATACAGTTACGGTGAATGGACAGGTGCGGGGATGCAAATACGAAGGGATCACAGGGATCAAGACGGGATACACGGGACGGGCAGGCGGTTGCTTGGTTGCCGGTGCAAAACGGGGAAACACAGAGCTTATCGCGGTTACCCTGGCCTCTACTGATATGGGCCGGTTCCAGGACTGCATCACCCTTTTGGATTATGGGTTTGCAAATTACAAGACAGTGAATGCACTGCAATCCGGTCAGGACATGGGCACGATACCTGTCAGTAGGGGATCGGTGAAGAGGGTGCAGGTCATTCTACCCCAAGAAGTCGTTACGACCCTGCCTGCGGAGGCTTCTGAGAACTTGCTGAGGACCGAAGTGGAGCTCCTTGATTCTGTGGAAGCTCCTGTAATGCAGGGGCAGAAGGCAGGCGTCGTCAGGCTGTACGCCGGCGATGAGCTGATCGGGGAATACGATGCAGTTACAGCAGAGGAAATAGACAGAGGCGGATGGCTTTCCATTGTAGGCGTACCTGACAATACTGCCGAGACGATTCGAAACCTGGTTGTGGCCGTGATTGCTCTGTTGCTGTTGCTGCTTACTCTGTATGTCTTGGTGAAACGACGCCAAGTAAAGATTCGACGCCTCAAGAGGCATCAGCGTGAGGAGAAATACCGGCTGCTGAAAGAGCAGGAAAGAGCGCGCTGGGATCAGGAGTATTGGAGAAGCCGGAACTACTAAAAAATGGTCTGTCCCTCATAATCATGCTGATTTGTGCAAAATTTTAACTAATGCATAAAAATATGCGCATGCCCATGAATAATTCTGCCGATTCTGCATGAACGCATCTTTTTATGCACAATGATTAGAAAATAGTACACATTAGTTGAAATTTTGCACACCAGGGGCAATCTATTTTGAAAGGATGGTTTCCGCAACCTTGTAAATATCCCCGGCCCCCATGGTGATAACCAGATCACCGGGCTCTCCATTGTTGACAACGAAGTTGGCGATCTCATCAAAGCTTTCAAAATAATAGACTTCTTTTTCGGGCTGGGTGCGTTTGATTTCTGTTACCAATTCTTTGGAACTGATCTTATATATATTCTTTTCTCTGGCAGCGTAGATTTCCGCCAGTATTACTCTATCGGCCAATTGGAAAGCCTGAGCAAACTCTTCAAACAAAGCCAGAGTTCGGGTGTATGTGTGGGGCTGAAACAAGCACCAGAGGCTCTTGTGAGGAATGTTGATCGCAGCGGATAAGGTCGCCTTTATTTCAGTGGGGTGGTGGGCGTAGTCATCCACGATGCGGAGGCCGTTTTTGGTGACACCGATGATATCAAAACGGCGTTGTGTTCCGGCAAAGCCCTCCAAAGTGGAGATGATATGCGCGGCATCGATTCCCAAGTCCCGGCAGCAGGCAGCCGCCGCCAGCGCGTTTACGATATTATGTTCGCCGGGTACGGACAGTTGGAGAAATCCCAGCTTCTCACCCTGATAGAGAAGGTCGAAAGATGGCATCCCGGAGGAATTAAAGCGGATGTTTTCTGCGTAGTAATCACTCTGCTCATCGAGCCCGAAGGTGATGACTTTGCCGGGCAGGTTTTTGACGATGGATTTCACAAATGGATTGGCAGTATAGGCAATGACCACACCATCCTTTGGTTCCAAGCGGGCAAAGCGATCAAAGGAGCTGACGATATGATCAATGTCCTTGAAATAATCCAGGTGATCTGAATCGATGTTCAATATAATTTTGTATTTGGGATGGAGGCTGAGGAAGCTGTCCATGTATTCACAGGCTTCCGTCACGATATAATCTCCTTTGCCCGTCTTTACATTGCCTCCGAATTGGGACAGGTTGCCTCCAACCAGAATGGTGGGATCGCAGCCGGCATTTTCAAGGATTAAGGATATCATGGATGTAGTCGTGGTTTTCCCGTGGGTTCCGGAAACAGCAACGCTCCGGTCGTATTCTTGCATCAGTGCTCCCAGAACTTCTGCTCTGGAGACGATGGGGATCCCGTTTCGCCCGGCGGCAATCAGTTCCGGATTGTCAGGAGAAACGGCTGAAGAATACACCACTAAATCAGCTCCCTGGACATTGTTTTCGTCGTGGTCGGTAAAAATAAGGGCGCCCTGGTTTTTCAGCTTCTCTGTGATGTCTCCGGGCTTGAGATCGGAACCGGATACCCAGTGGCCTCTCCTTAAAAAAATATTGGCAATGGCAGAGAGGCCGATGCCTCCGATGCCTATGCAGTGTATATGTCTATATTCTGAAAGCTTTTGCATTGATTTCCTCTTTCCTGGGGCAAATTTACATTAAGATTATACCATACACCTATGAAAAACATACTGCAATTATGGCTAAATTGACAAAAATGCAGAATGCGAATACTATTAGCATATGAGAAGGCATAATTTAATCGGCAGGATACTTCCGGAATGTCAGTCTAAGGAGGACCCTTATGAAGAGAACAGAGCGGGTCGGCGCCATCGTCAAGATTCTCTCCAACCACCCCAACCACACCTATTCATTAAATTATTTTTGCCAGCTGTTTCAGGCAGCAAAATCCACTGTCAGTGAAGACGTTTCTGCAGCGAAGAAGTTGCTGATACAGTTGGAGCTGGGCCGTATTGAAACCTCTGCAGGTGCAAAGGGCGGTATTCGTTTTATTCCATCCGTATCGTCCGCTCATGAGGAGAATCTGATAAGCGAACTCAGCGAGAAGCTTTCCGACGGTAGCAGAATTTTAGGAGGCGGATTTCTTTACACCTCTGACTTGATGTTTGATTCCCATATGATGAGCCATGCGGCGGAAATGTTTGCAGAGAAATTTCAGGCCAGCGGAGCAGATTATGTGGTGACAATAGAGACCAAGGGCATACCGGTAGCCTTTATGACCGCCCATATGCTCAATCTCCCCCTTGTGGTAGTTCGCCGGGAAAGCCGGATATCCGAGGGGTCTACCGTGAGCATCAACTATTTTTCCGGGTCCACAGACCGGATTCAAAAACTGTCTCTTGCAAAACGTGCAGTTCAGCCCGGTAAGAGGGCCATCATCATCGACGATTTCATGCGGGCCGGGGGAAGCATCAAAGGAATCATAGACGTGCTTTCCGAGTTTGACATTAAAGTAGTAGGCACCGGAGTGGTCATTGCCTCAGTCGAACCTGCCAGGAAAGTAATAGATGATTACTATCCTTTGCTCTATTTAGGCCATGTAGATGAACAGAAAAGAACTATCGAGATAATTCGTACTTGAAAAATTTTGCAATAAAAGGTATAATTGTGTCATAAAACGTTGTACGGTCATTACCTGCTGTATTTCTAGCCATGATAGATACTGTGAAAGAGGTGGTGTATTCATGCGAATAACAGATGTTAGGATTCGCAAGGTCAACGATGAAGGTAAAATGCGTGCTGTCGTTTCTGTGACTTTTGACGATGAGTTCGTAGTACATGACATTAAAGTCATCGAGGGGCAGAGCGGTTTGTTTATAGCCATGCCCAGTAGAAAAATGGGAGAAGGCGACTTCCGGGACATTGCTCATCCGTTGACTTCAGAGACGAGGAATCGAATCAAGGAGGCGATATTCGAAGAGTACCACAAAGTCCTCGAACGTATGGACGAAGAGCCGGAAAAAATCGTACCCCCCATAAAAATGGCGGAAGCTGCAGATGGAGTAGGCACAGAAGAAGCAGCCCCATGAAAGAAATCATAACTTATTCTAAGGACACCGTTGCCGAAACGGTGTCCTTTTATCACGTTGGATATAAGTTCCTTGCTCTTTACGGGGGAAAATATAGGTGATATACTGAAAGAGTAGCTCAATTTACAAGGGGAATTAGCGTATGGAACATACAAAAATGAGCATGGATAATATAATCGCAGCGGAGGAACAAAAAGAACAGGAACGCCTGGAGATTGTCCTTTCTCATATACAGGCAGGTGTTAGCTTTGTTGATTGGAAAACTGCTTACATCGACGGGCAGGTCTCCATTGGGCAAGGGACCATCATAGGCCCTTGCGTCATCTTGAAAGGAAGCACAAAAATCGGTCGGAATTGCGATATCGGTCACAATACGAAAATCGTTGATAGCGTTATCGACGACGATGTGAATATTCAGTGTTCCGTTATTTTGAAAAGTACCATCGGGAGTCGGACGAAGATCGGCCCCTTCGCATACCTGCGTCCGGACAGCCATATCGGTCAGGATGCCAAAGTAGGCGATTTTGTTGAAGTGAAGAACGCAACATTGGGAGACGGAGCGAAAGCATCCCACCTTACCTACATAGGGGATGCGGATGTGGG
>CAYLVS010000009.1:11399-18260 GCA_964387185.1 uncultured Oscillospiraceae bacterium
ACAGAAAGGATAAAGGCAATGAAGAATGGAGCGTACGCGGACTTTAAAATTTTCGCGGGAAACTCAAATCCCGAGCTTGCGGAGGAGATCGCATCGATAATGGGCAAGCCTCTGGGAAGATCGACTGTAAGCAAATTCAGTGACGGAGAAGTGTCGGTAAACCTATGGGAGACTGTGAGGGGTATCGATACCTATATCGTTCAGTCCACCTGTGACCCGGTCAACGATAACCTGATGGAACTGTTAATCATGATAGATGCTATGAAAAGAGCCTCTGCGGGAAGGATCAATGCGGTCATACCCTACTACGGTTACGCGAGGCAGGACAGGAAAGCCAAAGCCAGAGATCCCATCACAGCAAAACTGGTTGCAGACCTGATCAGCTCTGCAGGAGCGGACCGCGTGGTGACAATGGACCTTCATGCTGCCCAGATTCAAGGATATTTCAACATTCCCGTGGATCATCTCTTGGGCATGCCTATACTCGTTAAATACTTTAAGGAAATGCGGCTGGATGATCTGGTTATCGTTTCTCCGGATCACGGCAGTGTAGGAAGAGCGAGGAATATGGCACATCCGCTGGATGCGCCCATCGCTATTATAGATAAGAGACGTCCAAAAGCAAATGTTTCTGAAATCATGAACGTCATCGGCGATATCGAAGGCAAGAATGCCATTTTGGTAGATGACATTATCGATACAGCAGGAACTATAACCAATGCGGCAAATGCATTAAAGGATTTAGGAGCCAAAGATGTATTTGCTTGCTCTACCCATGCGGTGCTCTCCGGACCGGCTATCGAAAGGATTCAGGATTCTGCAATCACAGAGATGATTCTTCTCAACACCATAGCCCTGCCGGAGGAAAAGAAGCTGGATAAGATCAAGGTGCTGTCCGTAGCCCCTCTGTTTGCAGAAGCGATGATTCGCATCTTTACAAACGATTCTATCAGCAGATTGTTCGATTAGTGTAGGTGTTATGTTTATCATCACAGGACTTGGCAATCCCGGCAGGAGGTATGAACATACCAAGCACAATATCGGTTTTATCACAGTAGATTATCTTGCAGAAAAGCACGGGATCCGCATCAATAAATTAAAGCATAAAGCACTGGTCGGGGAAGGCATCATCTCCGGCCAAAAGGTGTTGCTGGTAAAACCCCAGACCTATATGAACCTGTCGGGTCAAAGCGTGAGAGAAGTGGTTTCTTACTACAAGCCCGAGCTTTCCAATTTGGTTGTGGTATATGACGACGTGGATCTTCCAATGGGAAGGCTGCGAATCAGACCTTCCGGCAGTGCAGGCACCCATAATGGCATGCGTTCCATTATCTACGATCTTCAGAGAGACGATTTTCCTCGAGTGAGGATTGGTATTGGAGGACAGCGGAAAATGCGCTTGGCTGACTATGTCACCGGAGGCTTCGGCAAGGAAGAAAAGAAGCTGATGGAAGACGCCGTAATACGGGCAGTGTCCGCTCTGGAGTGCATTCTGACTAAGGGTATCGATCCCGCCATGAATGAATTCAACAGCAAGGAACCTATAGCGAAAGAGGTTAAACCATCGAAGAAAGAGGACAGCAAAAAGGATGACTGAAATGAATGACTCCGGCCGATTCCGTCGAATCCGGCAGCTGGCCCGGGAAAGCTATGGAGTCTCTTGCATATCCGGTATTTCAGAGAGCAGATCTGCTGTCATTGCAGGGGTCATAGCAGGAGAGAGGCGAAGACAGCTTCTGATTGTCACCTCTTCTCATGTAAGGGCAAAGAAGCTTGCAGAGGATCTTTCTTTGTTTACTGATCAAAAAATTTATACCCTTCCTGAAGAAACGCCTATGCGAATCGCTTTTGAAGCAAAGAGTCAGGACGCTCTGGTGGAGCGGCTTACAGCTATGTCCGCTCTCGCTTCGGGAGAGGATTGCATCGTAGTTGCCTCTGCTCAGAGCGCGGTAAAAAAATTAGCCCCCCGGAATCTGTTTCTGCAAAATACATTTGTTCTTAGCAGAGGGGACGAAGTAGACCTCGAGCAGCTGAAGCGCCGACTCGCCTATATGGGTTATGAGCGGGTGAGTTCTGTAGAAGCAAGGGGGCAGTACGTCATTCGGGGAGGCATTTTAGACATTTTCCCTCCTAACCAGCCCCACCCCTTCCGAGTGGAGCTTTTTGACGTAGAGGTGGATTCTATCCGTTTCTTTGATTCCCTCACCCAGAGGTCTATTGACGAAGCGGTATCGGTCAAGGTTTTTCCTGCACAACTCATTGTACAATCGGATTATCTCTTTGAACAGGCCATCACTCGAATAAGGGAGGCTTATCAAGCCTTTGCCAAAAAGCTGCCGGGGGAAAAGCGCGAGAGGCTTTTAGGCCGGCAGGGGCATATCATCGAGAGCCTGGAAACCTTCACCAACCTCCAGCTCTTGGAAAACTACATTCATTACCTCTATGAGGAAACAGGGTTTCTGTGGGATTATCTGCAGGATGACGGCCTTGTAATTGTAGATGACCAGGACCGGGTGACGGAGGTACTGGAACTGGCGGAGAAGGAATACCAGGAGGACTTCAAAGATCTCCTGGAACGGGGAGAGTTAATCCCGGATGATTATAATGCATTCTCCGGATTTTCAGATTTTTTGGGTATCTATCAGGGTAGAGCCACCTTTGTCTTTGCGCCCTTCCAAAAGCAGCTGCGGGGAATCGACAATCTGAAGGCTGTCGTCCCTGTTGTATCAAAGCAGGCAACTGTTTTTAACGGAAGGATGGACTTTTTAGAGACCGAGTTGCTCCGTTATGCCAAATTGAAATATGAAATCTACATTTACTGCTCTACTGAGGACAGGGCAGAAAATATGAAGAACTTTGTCGGCCGAAGCGGTCTGGAAAGCCGGGTGAAAGTTCTCGCCGGCGCGCTTTCGGGAGGAATGGAATTTCCGGAGGAGAAGCTGGTCATACTCTGCGACAAAGATATCTTTGTGACGGTAAAGCAGAAAAAGGCCCGCAAGGAAGCCGGGGAGCATCGGGGGATTAAAGCTTTTTCAGATATCCGCAAGGGCGATTATGTGGTTCACGAGAACCATGGAATTGGAAAGTTTCTGGGTGTAACTCAGCTTGATGTCCAGGATGTGAAGAAAGACTATCTGAAAATCAAATACGCGGGGGAAGATATGCTCTACGTGCCGGTGGAGCAAATGGACATTATTCAGAAGTATATCGGGTCTGAAGATGGCACTCCAAAGATCAATAAGCTTGCGGGTGGCGAATGGAAAAAAACCAAACTGCGTGCCAAGCAGGCTGTTCAGGAGTTGGCCAAAGATCTTCTTGTCCTTTCAGCAGCAAGACAGATGGAAGAGGGCCATGCTTTCTCCGGTGATAATCTGTGGCAACGCGAATTCGAAGACCTCTTCCCTTACGAGGAAACACCGGATCAGCTGCGTTCCATTCGGGAAATTAAGAAAGATATGGAAAAACCCATACCTATGGACCGGCTACTTTGCGGGGATGTGGGTTATGGCAAGACAGAAGTGGCTGCCCGGGCTGTGTTCAAATGCGTTGCAGACGGAAAGCAGGCAGCTATTTTAGTGCCGACTACGCTGCTGGCAAACCAGCACTATTATACCTTCAAGGAACGGTTCGAAGCCTTTCCCTTTAAAATCGACGTACTTTCCCGGTTCAGGACCGATGCTCAGCAGTCTGAAATCATACGTAAAGTCAAAAAAGGTGAAGTTGACGTACTGATCGGCACTCATAGACTTCTGTCAAAGGATGTTGCATTTAAAGACCTGGGGCTGCTGGTCATCGATGAGGAGCAGCGTTTCGGGGTTCAGCATAAAGAAACAATCAAGCAGCTTCGAAAAAATGTTGATGTCCTCACTCTTTCCGCCACGCCCATCCCCAGAACTCTTCACATGTCCCTCATCGGGATTCGGGATATGAGCCTCATTGAGGAACCACCGGAGGAGCGCTACCCCGTCCAGACTTATGTCATGGAGCAGGAGGATGGCGTCCTGAAGGAAGCCATTGAGCGGGAGCTGGATCGGGGAGGTCAGGTCTACGTGGTCTATAACAGGGTCAGAGGCATCCAGAAAATTGCGGCTCACATTCGCGATCTGATACCTCAGGCATCCGTCGCTGCTGCTCATGGGCAAATGGATGAAAAACAGCTTGAGGACATCATGCTGCAATTTGTAAACAATGAAACCAATGTCCTGGTTGCCACCACTATCATAGAATCCGGGCTCGACATTCCTAATGTAAACACGATGATTATACTGGATGCGGACCGATTGGGCCTGTCTCAGCTCTATCAACTCCGGGGAAGAGTGGGGCGTTCCAATCGCATGGCTTACGCCTATCTTATGTATCAGAAGAACAAAGTGCTGTCGGAGCAGGCGGAAAAACGGCTACGGTCAATCCGTGAGTTTACCGAATTTGGCGCAGGTTTTCATATCGCCATGCGGGACCTGGAGATTCGAGGCACGGGAAACTTATTGGGGACGGAGCAGCACGGTCACATGTTGACCATCGGCTACGAGTTGTACTGCAAGTTGGTTGAGGACGCAGTGAGGGAACTGTCAGGTGGCCAGGCGAAAGCAAAGGACGACATGGAAGTCAGCATCGAACTTCCCGTGGAGGCGCATATACCCGGTGATTATATCTCCGAGGAACTGGTGAAACTTCAAATGTACAAGAAAATCGCATCCATACGCGACGAAAGGGATCGAAGCGAGGTCATCGATGAGCTCTTAGACCGATTTGGGGAAATTCCAAAGGAAACTCTCAATCTTATCGAGATTGCGAGGATCAAGGCCATGGCAGAGAGAAACGGCATTTCCAGAGTCCGCAGGGAGCAGAAAAAGCTGATGTTCGATTTTTATAACATGGCAAACCTGAATCCCCAGAAGATTGCCGACGTGGCCTCCCTATATGGTATGAACTTGCTGGTTCACGGAGGGACGCAGCCGTATATCAGATTAAACCCCGGTAGTAATGATTGGTTGAACGAAGCAACGGGGTTTTTGACAAAGCTAACACAATAGCGTATAATCGAAACGTTAATCACTTAGAAAAAATGAAGGAGAAGGACACAAATGAAGGTAAAGAAGATCCTAACCCTCTTGCTGGCTGCCATTATGATTTTCACTCTGGTCGCTTGCGCTGAGAAAGAAGAACCATCCGGAGACGATCCGGTGGCAAAAGTAGGCGAAACTATAATCACGGAAAATCAGTTAAACCAATATACCTATTTATATACTTACCTGCAGGGAATTGATCTCAATGCAGCCTCGGCTGAAGATTTGCAGTACATCAAATCCCTGGTTTTGGAAGACTACATCTCACTGGTCATTATAAAACAGGAATACGCAGACGATCCGGAAGCGCTACCTGAGGACTACGAAACAGCAGCAGACGAATTCGTGACCAAAGTAGGCGAGCAGGAGCAGACTGCAGCCTATATGAAAGAGAAGAACATTTCCGATGAATACCTGAAGGAATTCTACATTGATCAGTACTACAGTATGGCTTTCTTCAACGACTTGACTGCCGAAATTGAGCAAGTCACAGAAGAGGAAGCGAAAGCGTATTTTGATGAGAATCCGGATCAGTTCGTCATCGACGAAGTGACAGCCAGCCACATTCTGGTAAAGGAAGAAGACCTTGCAGAGGAAATCCTCGGGAAACTGAAGGACGGCGGCGATTTTGCCCAGCTGGCCAAGGAACACAGTATTGACGGAAGCGCTGCTCAGGGTGGTGAACTCGGCACATTCGGAAGGGGTGCAATGGTTGCGGAATTTGAAGAAGCCGCTTTTGCGCTAAAGCCCGGCGAGATTAGCGATGTGGTGCAGAGTCAATTTGGCTATCACATCATAAAAGTCACAGATAAAGAACAGGGCAATGAAACCTTTGAGAATGAAAAGGACAATATTGTAGCCTTCCTCAGTGACGCAGCTATCCGGGAGGCCTACACAGCCAGGATAAAGGAATTGCGTGAACAATATGGCGTGGAATATATGAAGGAACAGGAATAAGGAATCACAAATGAAAATAGGGTGGCAACGGGACGTTTCGTTTGCCACCTTCACTTTTTTGGGTGGCAACGGGACGTTTCGTTTGCCACCTTCACTTTTTTTGAGTGGCAAACAAAACGTCCCGTTGCCACCTTCACTTTTTTTGAGTGGCAAACAAAACGTCCCGTTGCCCCCCTATTTAAATATTTAAAATGGTGCTGTGCATATTCCTCCGCTATTGGAAAATAATAATGTCAACAGAGCATATGTAATTTTGAAAACAAGAGAGGAAGAGTGCAGATATGAAGGCGACAGGAATCGTAAGAAGAATTGATGATTTGGGACGCGTGGTCATACCAAAGGAAATTAGGCGCACCATGCGGATCAGAGAAGGCGATCCCTTGGAAATCTACACAGATCGAGAGGGCGGAGTCATTCTAAAGAAGTATTCACCCATAAGCGAGTTGAATGAGTTTGCCGGCGAGTTCATTGAGTCTGCCTACAGCATTTTAGGTGATTCAGCCATCGTTACGGATACAGACCAGATCGTAGCCGTATCGGGAGGCTCTAAAAGAGAATATTTAGACAAGAGAATCAGTCCGGAGTTGGAGCAGATTATACAGAGCAAAAGCATAAAGCTCATGTATGATGCCGATGCCATGCAGCCGATTACCAATGAGGAGGGCGAAAACCGTGATTACAAGTCTCAGGTCATCGTACCGATTATATCTCAGGGAGATCCCATTGGTTCCGTCATCTTTTTCAGCAGAGATCAGGAACACAGGCTCGGAGAGATGGAGATAAAGACTGCAGAAATAGCAGCGCATTTCCTGGCCAAGCAGATGGACAACTAGCCAAC
>CAYLVS010000010.1:0-1161 GCA_964387185.1 uncultured Oscillospiraceae bacterium
CTTCGGTTTCTTTAGATCGCATCTTGCGCAAGGTATTGCTATCCTCATCCCATTGGGGCTCATCTTCTTCTATGTCGATGAAGTCAGTCCAGTAATTCGTCCATTTTGCATAGAAGGTGACGTCCGCATTACCCATTTCATAATAATCATATTCGGGGTCATATACATTTCCGTCCCTATCAACCCAGCCGCCAAACTTCAGGTCTCCGTTTGTTAGATCATCGCCGTATGGTAAGAGAACAATATCACCCTGCGCATACCTTCTTTCATCCACGGGCACAGTCCCCCGGCCATCGTTCAAATCATAAGTTACCGTATATGTGGGTAACCACTTGGCATAGAACACGGCATTGCCTGCGTCCATGGTATAAGACTCACCGGCTGTGTAAAATCTGCCTGATCCGTCACTCGACAGTGTCCAGCCTACAAAAACAGTGTTTTCTTTGCTGAGGCCCGTGCCGGAGGGCAGAGTAAGGGATTCGCCTTCTATATACTCTTTCGCATCCTCAGGTGCTGTGCCCTTTCCCCCGTTTGCATGATAAGCCACAGAATAGGTGGCTTTGGCTGACCATTTCGCATAGATCGAGGTGTCGGACATTATGGTGTCTGAAAAATCAAAGGCTTCTCCTGTTCCATCACTTGTGGAATACCAACCCATAAAATCATAGCGGTCTTTTGTAGGGTCTGTTGCAGGAGCAATGACAATACCGCCTTGCTCTACTTTAATTATCTTATAAACATCGTCGTTACTGAGAAAGAATTCAACGTCATATGTAAGTACAGGGGTAGTGAAATATAGGTCTTCAAGGTATGGGTAACCGCCGTTTATGCCGTAGACAGATGTCCATCCCCTTGAGTCTCCCTTATTCGCATTTAGTAGCTCGGCGAAAGCTACATCGGTCATCTCGTCCCAGGATCTTGCGGTGGAAACACCGGGTGTGCGGTCTATCCCCATTTTTTTATCTGCCGCAAGCTCTGCGCCTGCAACTTTCTGTATTGCGTCGCTGTTCCAATAGGCATTTGTGATTACAGTGCCTGCTTGGGTATTGAAGTATCCTACCAATCCGCCAATATGTTGATTTACGGAACTCGTCTGTGTGGTTTCAATATTACCCGAGGCATAGCAGTTGATGATAGAGCTTAGGCCGTCGTATAGGCTCA
>CAYLVS010000010.1:1171-12257 GCA_964387185.1 uncultured Oscillospiraceae bacterium
CCCCCGACTGATCCTGTCGCGCTTATGTTTCCTACCGCAAAGGAATTTTTAACAGTACCCACTCTACCAAGCCCAATAAGGCCTCCCGCAGTTCCTCCTGTAACGGTTCCCAAAGCAAAACAGCTCTCCACATTGAAATAGCTGTCTCCGATCAGCCCGCCCACATATGAACCATCGCCGCCGCTTACATTAGCTGTGGCATAGCTGCCAACTACACTACCGCCTACACCATAATTCCCACCGATAATAAGACCATTTGCAAAGCCTATAAGGCCACCCGCATATCGGGCGCCTGCCCCCGATACAGAACCCGTAGCGAAGCAGCTTTCGATAATACAATCTTTGCTAAATCCCACTAGGCCCCCGGCAGGCATGCCACTGCCCCCCGCTTCTATAATTACAGAAGAAGAGCAATTACTGAGATTTGAAGTGGAATACCCTATAATTCCTCCTATTCCGCCGTTATCAAAAGTATACGTTGCGCTGATGCCGCTTATTTGACCCTCGACAGAACATCCCGATATGGTACAGTCAAATGCTTTTCCGGCGAGACCCCCGGCACACAGAAACGTCTCAACCGTCGAATTAATGGATACATTGGTCATATGGACATCTCTTATAGTTGCACCGTTGGCATATCCAAAAAGGCCGACTTCCGCAAGATCTGATGGGGTCGACGCGGTTCCTATGGTCATGTTGGATATCGTATATCCTTTTCCGTCAAAAGTGTTACCGAAGTATTTAAGAGAAGTGCCAATAGGCACCCAAAAGTGCTCAGATAAATCAATATCAGCACCTAATATAAACATACGATTACTAGCACTTGCTCCATTGTTAATCAGATCAGCCATCCATGCCAATTCCGAAGCGGTGGTTATGGTATAGATATAAGTATTGGTTTCGTAATCAATAGATGGCGTAACTGTTGATGCATATTCCGTCCAGTAACCTGTTGGTTCGGCTGCCTGCGCCGACACTTCAGTCACAGGCAAAAGCGAGAGCACCATAAACAGAGCCAGAGAGAGGGATAACAATTTCTTTGCATTTTTCATAAGATTCACTCCTCTTAAATTAAATATAATTTCTGTTCAGCCATAGTGACTACAGTCATTTTCTATGTTATTAAAGCTCAATTGTATATAAACTATTGCTCCACTTCGAAACTAAAATAGTCAATATCATCATAAGGATAGCTCCAGTGTATCTGCACTAAATCTACTTCCAATTCAATTATCCGCTTTCACCTACTTAAAGGAGTAAAAGTATGATATAATGACGTTAGCAATCTGGATGACCGCGGTCACCCATTACAAGTCATTATATCGCAATCATGCATAAATAGTCAACAATTGGTGAGAAATGATGAAAAAAGAAAATATAAGCAAGAGAAAGTTGAAAGCTGCCGAAACGAAGAAGAAAATCTATGAGGCTGCCCGGGAGCTGGCACTGAACCATGGGATTGAAAATGTAAGTGTGAATTCCATTGTAAAGGCCGCCGGCGTATCCAAGGGTTCTTTTTATGTGCACTTCGAATCAAAGGACGCACTTACAGCTGATTTTGTTAACGAATACACAGCCAACGCAGACCTAGATTATAAATCTTTTCTGGAATCCCTTCCTGACCATGAATCTGTTCTTGATATTCTTATTATGCTGGCCGGGGAAATCTCCGACTTTATTGATACGCATATTGGATTGGAAAACATGAGGGTGCTCTATAAGGCTCACCTGACAAAAACGGTCAATACAACTTCAGCAATGAGCTATAACAGGGAGCTTTACAACTTATTTACTGAAGTATTGGAAAGAGGAGTGCGTCAAGGAGAACTGAGAGAAGATATACCTGTCGACTCTCTGGCAAAACATCTAATCGTGGCTATCAGAGGTATCACCTTTGAGTGGTGTATTCGGTATCCGGACTACAATTTGAAGGAGCAGGTGTTAGATCACTTTGAAATACTGATGTACGGTTTGAAAAGATAAAAGCACAATCTCCTTTATCTTTCTTTAGTGTGATGGTTCGGGCATCGTACTCGATCAAACCATCTTTTCTCATTTTATTTAGCTCTCTGCTCAAGGAAGTTCTTTGGACCCCTAACCGATCCGCAAAGTCTTTTTTAGAAATACTAAGTTTTATGGTATTGCTTTTTTGAAGGTAGCACTCGTACTTTAAATATTCCAAAACACACTGTCTTATTGTCTTAAAGGAAATTGCGTCTATCTTATCCGTTAATATTAGCGTTCTATCCGATATTGCAGTCATTAGCCCGGTCATAAAACCAACATTCTTCTGACAAAGCTCAAGTATAAACTCTTTATACAGATGAAGTATAACCGTTTTCGATTCAGCTATTACGGTCATAGGATAAGTGTTTCTCTTTGAGAAAATCAAATTTGCTCCCAACATGTCTCCGCCCAAAAACACAGATATTTTCAGAATGCTTCCATTTTCATCTATCTTTTGAACAGATACTTTCCCATCTAAAATGATACCCATTGTGTTGCAGTGCTCATTTTGCAGATGTATGATTTGCCCTTTGTCGTACTGACTTATGCGATATTGGGATGAGTGAAACACTAAAGACAGCTCATCCTCTGTAAACGCCCTAAAAAGGTCTATCCGTGAAATAGCACCTAAGTAATCATCAACAATCATTTTATTTACCGCCTAAAAAGTTACCTTGGTAACTTCATTATATCCTACTCTGGCATATAATGAAACTGATTAAAAATTAGAGGAGATTACAAAATGCAAAAAACATTACAGCGCGTAGTCCAGATTATCTTTCTTGCTCTCTTCATTTTCCTGATAATTCAGGGGAAAGTACAGTTATGGATGGGGCTTTTCCTTTTGGGTATCGCAGCTTCATTTGTGCTGGGCCGGATCTATTGCGGATGGTTTTGTTCCATCAATACTGCCATGGTTGGCGTTACATGGATAAAAAAGAAGCTGCACATAAAGAGTATAAAAATGCCATCCTTTTTAAGAAAAGCGTGGGTACGGTATGGTATGTTAGGTGTATTTGTCCTGACATTCGTTTTTGTCATGGTAACCGGAAAGCAGCTGCCCGTTCTCCCTATCTTTTTTGTCATAGGAATGTTACTGACATTTCTTTTCCCCCAAGAATTATGGCATCGTCACCTATGCCCGTACGGAACCCTTTTACATATCGCGGCGAGGGTATCCAAATTTCGAATGATCATTGATCCTGACAACTGCAACAACTGCGGTATATGTATGCGCGCATGCCCGGCAAAAGCAGTTGAAAAGCATGGGGATTATCATCAGATCCACAAAAAAGATTGTATTGTCTGCATGGAATGTTCAAGAAAGTGTAAACAAGAAGCCATAAGCTATAAATAAGAGCACATATCCGGTAGCAAATACCAAGCTAGCAGTTGTCATGTTCCTATTGACAACTGTTTCTTCATGTATATAATTAAGATATCATATGAACACATGCTCATATGTTCAGCCTTGCGAATGAAGGGGTGGAGAAATGGAAAAGAGAGATGAGTTAGACAGGTGTGATTGCACGGTTATACATAAACATGTAGTGAATGCAGTGCAGATGAAAATGCCTCCGGAAGAAAATCTTTATGATCTTGCCGAGCTGTTTAAGGTGTTTGGCGATTCCACGAGGATTAGGATACTTTGGGCTCTATCGGAGTCCGAGATGTGTGTCTGTGATATAGCGGTACTGTTAAATATGACACAGTCGGCCATATCTCATCAACTGCGAGTCTTAAAGCAAGCGAAATTAGTGAAGAACCGCAGAGACGGCAAAGTGGTCTTCTATTCACTTGACGATGACCATGTAAAACATATTTTTGAAGAAGGTTTGATTCACATCAACGAATAGCAAACATAGCAACAGGGAGAAGGTTCTAGTATGGAAAAGACGGTATTGATGCTTGTAGGATTGGGTTGCGCCAACTGCGCAATCAAAATTGAAGAAAAAATAAAAGCTTTACCCGGGGTTGAAGAGGCCAGCGTAGATTTTGTATCAAAAAAACTAACTCTTGAAGTACATAATAAGCGTGATATCAAATCTATTATTGATAAGGTATCCATAATCGCGGACAGGATTGAGCCGGGTGTTAAGGTCATAGAAGAAGGGCACGAAGGACATGATCATGATCACACTCACGGTGAGGCTATTGAAAAAAGCAGGCTCATAGTGCTTGCCATAGGTGCAGTGCTTTTCTTTGCAGCGATATTTGTAAAGCTTCCTTTCCCGGCGGAGCTTGGGCTGTTCCTGGTCAGCTATCTGCTGGTTGGCGGGAAGGTGTTGCTGAAAGCAGGTAAAAACCTTCTTCGCGGACAGTTGTTTGATGAAAACTCTCTGATGAGCATCGCGACCATAGGTGCATTTGCCATTCAGGAATTCCCTGAAGCCGTGGCCGTTATGCTTTTCTATCAGGTGGGTGAATTGTTTCAAGACCTGGCGGTAAATCGTTCCAGGAGATCGATTACCGCTTTAATGGATATTCGCCCCGACTTTGCGAATCTGAAGGTCGGAGATGACCTAGAAAGAGTAGATCCCGATGAAGTAGGCATCGGTGGAGTGATTGTAGTAAAGCCCGGAGAAAAAGTACCCCTTGACGGTAGAGTCACGGAAGGGAACTCCATGCTCGACACCTCTGCGTTAACCGGTGAGTCCGTTCCCAGAGAGGTCTTGGAAGGTGACGATATCCTGTCCGGCTCTATCAACCTAAACGGCCTTCTTACGGTTGAAGTGACAAGAGAATTTGCGGAGTCCACCGTATCTAAAATACTTGACCTGGTACAGAATGCAAGTAGCCGAAAAGCACCTACCGAAAACTTTATTACGAAATTTGCAAGATACTACACGCCGGCAGTTGTATTTATCGCCGCAGCCTTGGCTTTCGTACCTCCTCTCTTGATTCCGGAGGCATCCTTTAGCCAATGGATTTACAGAGCCTTGGTGTTTCTTGTAATCTCATGCCCCTGCGCTTTGGTTATATCAATTCCTTTGGGCTTCTTCGGCGGTATCGGCGGAGCATCAAAAAACGGGATTCTCATCAAGGGCAGCAATTACCTGGAAGCCCTAAACAGTGTAGATACTGTCGTATTTGATAAGACGGGCACCTTGACAAAGGGTGTTTTCAAGCTTACCGAAATTGTGGCAAATGGATCTTTTTCTGAAGACCAACTGTTAGAGTATGCCGCCTATGCAGAAAGCTATTCCAATCATCCCATTGCCCTTTCCATTCAACAAGCTTACGGAAAAGAAATTGACAAAACCCACATATCCGACTATAACGAAATCCCCGGCCATGGGATTAAAGCCACAGTAAATGGGACGTCCATCCTTGCGGGAAACAGCAAGCTCATGAAGAAAGAAAACATACCTTTCGAGGAAATTCAGGCCCTAGGGACAGTAGTGTATATCGCACTTGACGAGAGTTACGCCGGATGTATTGTAATTTCTGACGAGGTAAAAGATGACAGCAAAGAAGCAATAAAAGCCTTGAAGGATATTGGCGTCAAAAAACTCGTGATGCTGACAGGCGACAGCAGGACAGTAGCCGAAAAAATCGCTCAAGACCTGGGGATAGATGAAGTCCACGCGGAACTGCTCCCGGATCAAAAAGTTGAAAAATTGGAAATGCTGTACAAGGAGAAATCACCGAAACGAAAGCTCGTTTTTGTGGGTGACGGCATCAATGATGCCCCCGTTCTTGCTCGTGCCGATGTAGGTATTGCAATGGGGGGCCTAGGCTCTGATGCAGCCATTGAAGCTGCAGATGTGGTTTTGATGACTGACGAACCGTCCAAGCTTGTAAGCGCCATAAAAATTGCGAAAAGAACCCGGAGTATCGTATGGCAAAACATCCTCTTTGCCATGACCGTAAAGGGGATCGTGCTCCTTTTGGGTGCTGTCGGTATCGCAACCATGTGGGCTGCGGTATTTGCGGACGTAGGCGTTGCAGTACTTGCGGTATTAAATGCAATGAGAGTCATGAACGTGGAAATCAACCTGTAATGAGCAAAATTTCAAGTAGTATGTGGAAATAGGGATTATAATACGATTTTCAAGCCTAAAATGTGCAGAATTTCAAGTAGTATGTGGATTCATTGGGAGAAATCACATACTACTTGATTTTTTGCGACATTCCCTTCGGGGATTTCTTCCACTACTGAAAGCACTTCGAAAATCAAGTCTTCGTTTAAAGCCCTCTTCATCACAGTTGCCTTTCATAATCAATACTTATATCCAACTACCAACATCTCCGTTCTTTCTAACATTTAGAGATCAATTCATGTTAAACAACAGATTCTTTTTATTCGGCTTTATGAATCTTCTTGAAGCGATACATTTGGTCGTCGGCCTCTTTCAGGTTTTTATTGAAATCCGGTTTCTCGCCTCCTTGAAAGATGCTAAAGCCATATGAGACTGTTGGTATCTTTTTCCCTTTCTCACGCATATCTTTAAGAGAATCTGTCATAGCCTTTAACTGTGATTCAATCGTGCCTTGATCTGCTTCATTACCTATAATATAAAACTCATCGCCACCAAAACGATAGCAGGTATAGCGCTTATTAAATGATTGCCGAAGAATTTCACCCACTATTTTAATAACAGTATCTCCATAATCATGTCCATAGGTATCATTTAATTTTTTGAAATCGTCGATATCCAGGATGATGACGGAAAACGCCTTCGGCTTCACCATTTGCTTTGCCGCTTTTTCAAATGCCGCCCGGTTATAGAGGCCAGTCAGGATATCAAAGCTACTGTCAAATTCGGACATTAAGAGAAAATACAGGAACAAAGACAATGTAACGCAATGCCAAGAGGAATATGCCAATGGATCTACGAGCTGAATACTAGTGCCCGCAATCGTAAAAAAAGTCAACACGACCATCCTCAGGCAGATGGGGTAATTATACTTTTTACCAACATCCAAAGTAATGATTACGAGGAGTAAAAAATTAAATATGTAAACTGCAATAAAAATAAAGAAGTAATCCCCCCTTACATACTGATTGTCAGCGTTCACATAAAAGATAAGTCCAAATATTGGAGATAGGACTGTAGCAGCCACGTTTATCAGTGTAGGAACCAGCAGAAACTTGTGTGTTTTGAGAATCCTCCGGTCAAAGATTAAAGTAATCGCGATAGGGATAATTGGAGTAAAAGCAAAACCTAAAGTATTGCAAAAAATGTTTATGTTGCGAAGACCTATGCCTCCATTGCCGGTAAATATGGTCCCCGCTTCAGCCATAATTATAACTATCGTAAGTATTATAGCAGCTAATAACGGCCTTTTTCGAGAGATATTCAACATCGTGCTATTACGTAGCAGCCCGATTAGAAAAAAAAGTGCGGCTATGTCTATGGCATATGTTGCAATGTACACTCTTGTTTGCTCCTCCTTAGCCGCAAGTACTTGCGGCTACTTAGCTAAATCAGGCCTGAAATGTGCTGAATTTCAAATAGTATGTGGATTAACGGCTTCGTCGGAAATAAACAAGAAATTTGCTTTCCCACTCTCCTTGACCATATACAGCGCTCTATCTGCCTGTGACATTAGTTCCACGGTGGTTTCCCCGTCCTCGGGGAAGAGAGCGACCCCAATGCTACAGCTTACCGCCAGCCGATATGGATTTCCCAGCGCCTCATCCTCCAGCCTATATTCAGAAGATATTTTCCGGAAAACTCTCAAGATTATGTCCTCAGCCAATTCCTTGTTTTCGATGTCATGAAGGTAAATCAAAAACTCATCTCCTCCGGTTCGGATCACCAGATCCTTATCTCCAAGATCTTCCTTAATTCTCGCAGCCAGATATCTCAGCACCTGGTCACCCGCGCCATGGCCTCTGCTGTCGTTGATTTTCTTAAAGTCGTCTACATCTATAACAGCAAGACAGCTGGCATAACCCCTGTTCTTGGACTCATTGAGACGATCCAACAAGACAGAATCCAGCGCATTTCTGTTAAACGTCATGGTAAGAGGATCTCTGTTTACCTTCTCTTTCAGCGTATCTTCAAATTGCTTGCTTTTAGTGATATCATCGATGATTATATTGGCTCCCGCAACGGTATCCTTTTCCCTATAGGGCGTAAAGTGCACTCTGACCCAGCTATATTTACCCCACAAACTGGTATAGCCCATTTCATAGGTAATCACACTGTCCTTTTCCATACATTCTAATAGTTTGTCGGAAAAACCGCTGGCTTTTAGCTTAGGGAACTCTATAAGATTGATTTCCTTTGTTGCCATTGCAGAGGGGGAGTCCATGATCTCCAGGAGCTTGGCATTTGTATAAGTAATTTCCCCCGTCCTGTCGCAGGACATGAAACCGATCGGTGCATACTCTGCCAGCGTGTACAGCATCCTCTGACTTGTTTTTAGTTCAAGATCCAGTCTGTTTTTCTCGATATATAACCCCAGCAGAGACATATAGAGCATCAACAGGTCCCGATTTCTTAGCTGATTATCCTTTTTGAAGAACAGAGTGAAATCACCCAGTGTTTTTCCTTCTTTGGTAATCTTTGCAATGATAACTGCTCCCAGTTTAAAAATCTTTTCTATCCTAATAATAACTTCTTTTGGAATAACCGTGCCCGTCAATTCATGCAAAGCGTTGAAATAGGTTATTACATTGCCTCTGGTCATTTCCTCTCTCGCTCGATCGTAGTCCCAATTTTTATATAATAAATGAATCCCAAGGATTTTAGAGGCCCTGCTGATGTTGCGAGAAGGTCCACAGAGAGCAACCGTTTCAAAGTCTCTTCCATTGACATGGAAGAGATTGAAAGCAGCATAATCTGCCCCTGATACTTCAAGAGCGAATTCAGTGATCTTCTGATAATCCAGGTCACTTCCCATGCTCTCAATCAGATACCGGGCAATTTCCTGCATATTCTTTTCAAAAGTCATGTCCGTAAATATTGTGATGAACTGATTTACGCCGGACGGATAGGCTTTCACAGAATAATATCTGTTAAATTCATTTGAATGTTCTACAAATTCAATCGTTTTCTGTTCCGAAACGACTTCCCTGTATATTTGAACCCATTTCAGTGCGTGCTCTTTATCCCGGACAACGTCGCGAATATAATTCTGATTGATTATCTTTTCTCTTTTCAGTCCGGTGAATTCTTCAAATGCTTGGTTGACATCCAGAAATGTATAATCGACCATTTCCTTTTTGTCATCAAAAACCGCTTCATGATATGCAAAGGCTGTTGATGTATGCTGCAATGCCTCGCGATAAATATTATTATCCATCACATGTACCTCTTCAAATATATTGCTAAGGTTCAGCGCCGGCTCCTGCTAAATGAGGCTTCTTCCGTCACAATTGTGAAATCGAATCCCTAATATTTTAGCAATGGTAGGTGCTATGTCAACCATTTCTATATTACCCAATTGATAATCGTTTTGAATTCCTTCCCCGGAAATTATTAAATTGCATCTGTAATTCTCTTTATCCGGCAAATATCCATGGGTTGCGTATTTAATCCCCTGCTGCCCTAAATCCTCAACGGTTCTTTCAGATAAACTATCATCAAAGCTATATCCCTTCTTTGCTTCAACCATATACTTGATGGACTTATCAACATGAAAACGATCAAGCTCATTTCGTTTGTACATAGATTCTATACCATATTTATTTTCTTTGATAGCATTTTCAATAATTTCTATTGCCAACTTTTCAGCATCTTTGTCGCCTTGCTTTATATGCAGATAGGCTGATCCGCCCGCAGCCTGAAAATACGCTCTCCATTTCATATTTCCGTTTTTCTCGGCAATTAGGCTATGTTCTCTCAATAAGTTATTCAGATGCACCTTGTAGCTGACATTGATATGTCCATGGTCCCCTACTACAAGGTAAACCGTGTCCTTTACGATACCCGCTTGCTCGGCCGCTGCCATGATATCCCCCAGCCTCTTGTCCATGCGTTTTATCACATTATGTACTTCCACGCTATCTGTGCCGTATCTATGCTTTGTGTCATCCAAATCAATCAGATGCAACAGCAGAAGATTAGGCTTTTTTCTTTTGATTGTGTCTACGGCACACAGGGTCGAAAAGTCATCCAGATAAGGTTCTTCGATTCCCCTTCGAACACGTCCGTATTTTAATTCCATACCGGCGATGAACAATGGGTTGCCATTTCTCAGTACCTTTAATGCCTGATTTTCATCATTGATTGCTGCGACTTCGGGAATGTTGTACTTTATAGAAGCTTTGCCGGTGACCGGCCAGAGGATTCCGGCGGTGCACATCCTGGCTTCTTTTGCTACATCGTAAACAGTCGGCACTTTAATGCTATCCCTGAACCAATGCCACCGCTGGTTCTTTTCCGCCACAAAAGGTTGAAAAGGATTATTGTGATGAACGCCATGTTTGTCGGGATATACCCCTGTCACCATTGTGGAATGGACCACATAGGTCAAAGAGGGATAAACGCTCCGCAAGCTTGTGCTGTAAGCACCGTTTTTAATTAACCTCGACATATTTGGAAGGCTTTTTGCCATTTCCCAGTTGTCCTCGGAAAAACCGTCATAAGATATGACAAATAGATGCTTGGCGATTCCTGTATCTGTTTTCCCCATTTTCCTACCCTCCGGAATTGAAGTTATTTGGACTACTCCTTTGGCACATTGATAAATACAATAAACCCCGCTACAAACAGGGGTATGATGGACAAAATGCTATACTTTGCATCGCCGGTCAAGGTTGTAGTCAAAGCCATGACCCCCGGTCCGATAATTGCCGCGAACTTTCCGAAAATATTATAAAAGCCAAAAAACTCATTTGAATTTTCCTTGGGAATAATCTTAGCATAATAAGATCTGCTCAGGGCTTGGATCCCTCCTTGCGCAGAGCCGATCATCGCACCCAGGATAAATATATGCCAAACTGAAGTTATGAAAAACGCTGCGATGCAGGAAATGATATAGGTTATGATACCCACCTTTATCATGGTTTCGGTAGAATACTTTTTTGCCAGATTCCCATAAAGGATGGCACAAGGAAAGGCAATAATCTGAATGACTAATAAGATACCGAGCAAGGTGAACATATCAAGGGAGTCACCACCCA
>CAYLVS010000010.1:12267-17129 GCA_964387185.1 uncultured Oscillospiraceae bacterium
GCATAGGGCACTACCATTTTTATAATCGTGTCCACCCCATCAATATACAGAAAGTATGCCATTAAAAAGATGAATACCGTCTTATATTGCCTTACATTCTTAAAGGTATCCCTAAGCCTCCTGAAGCTGTTGATTATCGGCCTCGGCTCCGGCTCAATATAGTGCTTCTGCTTCACATTTCGGATCATGGGGATCGTAAAGAGCCCCCACCATAAGGCTGTGATAATAAAGCCTACCTGGTAACCGATGACCTTATCCATTCCCAGGAAGAAAATCAACGCAAGGCTGATTCCAAAGGGAATAACGCTGGCGATATATCCGTAGGCAAAGCCATTTGCAGAAACCTTATCCATTCGATCATCCGATGTGATGTCCACTAAAAATGCGTCATAGAAAATATTGGCTCCGGCAAAGCCCACTGCGGATAGGACATAGAAAAGAATTAGCAGCTGCCACTGTCCGCTTGCAGGTGGAACAAAGGCCAGAGAAGTTGTGCATATCAGGCCCAAGGCAGCAAAGAATATAAAAAATCTCTTTTTCTTATCCTTGTAGTCTGCCATCGTTCCTAATACAGGGCTGAGAACAGCGATTAAAATACTTGCCAGTGAATTAAAATATCCTAAATTCATGTTGCTCTGTACGTTCTCAAACATCCCAAATACAATGGGCAACAAGGCTGTCGTAACAGCCATTGAGTATGCAGAATTG
This sequence comes from uncultured Oscillospiraceae bacterium, assembly GCA_964387185.1. Taxonomy (GTDB): domain Bacteria; phylum Bacillota; class Clostridia; order Peptostreptococcales; family Anaerovoracaceae; genus UBA1426. The sequence continues at coordinate 12,976 of CAYLVS010000010.1, forward strand.
CCGCAATCGTATAGAATCCATGATTTCTCTTCTTTAGTCAGCTTCATAAATTGTCTACGCCTTTCACTTTGCGCTCTGGTGTTCACCCTCTTCTCATAAGATATTAGCATACTTTTGAATCTTTATGTTGAGAAATGGCGCTAATTGTGATATCTTATTGATAACAAGTCCTAATAAGGTTTTAAGGTTCCTATTTTGCCACAACCAGTCAGTAGTTTGGGAAGGCAAGGGTGAGGTTACAAATGAAGCGCGTATTTGGCCTAGTTGAAGCTGTATTTGACGTTTTTTATCTCTCTGCCGCATCTGCCCTCGGCTTTATGCTTCTTTTAGGCGCACAGGACAACTATGCCCGTACATTGGCAGGCATCATGGCTTTGGTTTTAGTCTGTGGCGACGCTTTCCATCTGGTACCGCGAATCATCGTTATCCGGACAGGCAAGGAAGAACTAATGCGAGGCCCTCTTGGTCGGGGAAAGCAAATCGCTTCCATGACCATGACCTTATTCTATGTGCTCCTGTGGCAGATCAGTGTACATATCTTCTCGCCGGGTGATATCATTATCTGGTCTTACATAGTCTATATTCTTGCTGCTGCTCGCATTTTCCTCTGTCTTTCACCTCAAAACAAATGGATGGATCGATATCCTCCCGTCACCTGGGGAACCTGGCGCAACATTCCTTTTTTCATGCACGGGATGCTTGTTGCCGGCATGTTCTTTCTGTATAGAAACGCTGCGCACGGCCTCGGTATGATGTGGTTGGCGATCCTTCTCAGTTTTGCCTTTTATCTCCCGGTAGTTTTATGGGCCAATAAAAATCCTAAAATCGGAATGCTCATGTTGCCCAAAACCTGCCTTTACCTTTGGATGCTTGTTATGTGCCTGTCACTATGAGATGCAGATATCCCCGAGATATTTACATATACAACAATTACAAATTTAGAAAACGAAAGGAGCATTATTATGAGCGACTACAAAAAACTAACCAACGAAGTTGGGGCTCCGGTAGCCGACAATGAAAATTCGATTACCGCCGGCCCCCGAGGTCCTGTCGTCATGCAGGACGTATGGTTGATGGAAAAAATGGCACACTTCAACCGCGAAGTTATCCCCGAGCGCCGCATGCATGCGAAAGGTTGGGGTGCTTACGGAAAGCTCACCGTAACCCATGATATTTCTCAATACACTAAGGCAAAGGTGCTCCAACCCGGCGCGGTGACGGAAGCCTTTACCCGCTTTTCAACAGTTGCCGGAGAGCGTGGCGCTGCTGACTGCGAGAGGGATATTCGCGGCGTCGCAACTAAGTTTTATACCGAGGAAGGCAACTGGGATCTGGTCGGCAACAATACACCGACTTTATTTATCCGCGATGTACATAATTTCTCCGACTTAAACCGCGCCGTTAAGCGGGATCCCCGCACAGGCCGCCGGTCCGCTCAAAACAACTGGGACTATTGGACCCTCCTGCCTGAAAGCTTTCATCAACGTACCATCGTTATGAGCGATCGCGGCATTCCGGCCTCCTTCCGGCATATGCATTTCTTTGGGGAACATACCTTCTCCCTTTACAATGCCAATAATGAACGCTTCTGGTGCAAATTCCATTTCAAGACCCAGCAGGGCATTAAGAACCTCTCAAACGAGGAAGCAGCCGAGATCAACGGCATGGACCGCGAGCATCATGGCAAAGATCTCTACGATGCCATCGAGCGCGGGGATTTCCCCAAATGGACCATGTATATCCAGGTCATGACAGAGGAGCAAGCCAAAAACCATTATGAGAACCCCTTCGACATCACCAAGATCTGGCGTCATGGAGAGTTCCCCCTCATTGAGGTAGGTGTATACGAGTTAAACCGGAATCCGGAAAACTTCTTTGCCGAAGTGGAGCAGGCCGCTTTTACTCCCGCCCACGTAGTTCCCGGTATCGGCTTCAGCCCTGACCGTTTCCTGCAAGGCAGACTGTTTTCCTATGGGGATGCTCAGAGATACCGCCTTGGCGTAAACCATAATCAAATCCCCGTAAATCGTGCCAAGGTCGAGGTCAACGAATACCATCGCGACGGCGCAATGAGGGTAGACGGCAACTATGGCGGCACACCGGCGTATTCGCCTAACAGCTATGGTTTTTGGACCGCTCAACCCGAAGTGTCTGAGCCGCCGTTGGATTTGGAAGGTGCAATGTATCGGTATGACCCGAAGGATGACCCTACAGATGATAATTTCCGTGCAGGAGGTAATTTATGGCGCGTGCTGACTGAGGACAAAAAGCAGTTCCTGATCGATAATACTGCCGCGGATATCGCTCCGGCTACCGTAAACATCAAATACCGTCACGCCGTCCATTGCTATCTGGCCGACCCAGAATATGGCCAACGCTTTGCCAAGGCTGCCGGTTTATCTATGGATAAGGTAATTGAGCTTTCAAAGCTAGATCATAAGGGATTGGTTCAAGCAACGCTTTCCGAATCCATGTAAGTAACTGTTAGGGGAGTGAAATCCGTATGAAGCAGCGTCGAAACACAAAACAGCGCCAGTTGGTTTTAGATACGGTTCGGGCCCGCTGTGACCATCCCTGCGCAGATGGGATCTACCTGGATGCTCGTTCAATTGATGATAAAATCAGCCGTGGCACGGTATATCGGAATCTCAACATTTTAGTTCGGCAGGGGGAGATACTTCAGGTCAAGCTGCCAAATGTGGACCGCTTTGAAGCTCAATCGGATAAGCACTATCACCTTTTATGCACAGAATGTGGTGCAGTGTGTGATATACCATTGCCATACGATGAGGCTTTGGATAAAGAGGCTGGCGAAAAAACAGGCTATGCCATTGCACGACACCGCACAATATTCGAGGGGTTGTGCCCTGATTGCCAACAGAAGTAGCAACAGGGCACCCCCCTATGCTTCAACCCATGAGAAAACGTATTCCATATGATCAGGCGCCTTTAATTCCGGTTGACATGTTGTATCAAATTTGCCCTTGATCCCCTTTTCTTTCACTGCAAAATCAAAGTGGGCCGCGGCAATTCCCATGTCTATTCTTTGAATGTCATAGGAGAAAACATTGCTATATCCCGGTTCTTTGTATTCATAGAAATGACATACATTATCTTTTAGAAGAACACGCCAGGGTTGCTTGTTGGACGCTGATGGACCTAAACGAACCATTTCCAGTGGAAAATCTAAATCTCCCGCTTCTTCCTTTGTAAGCTGTGAGTGGAAATCATCTTTATAAAATAATTGACCCCAGTCTTTGCGATGATCAGCTTGAATCATCTTTCTCATTAATGTTTCTTTCACATGCTTCTTCGTGGCAGCATAGCCATAGGGTGTAATAATTGGAAACATTCCATCTTCCGCTACATTCATAGCTTTTGCGAATCCTTTCCGATTAAAGGTTCCGCCTAGCCAACAAGTACCCAGACCAAGATGCGCTAAATAAAGAACGACTGCTTCCATTTCATATCCCAGCGCTTCTAATGCCATTGGTTCTTGCTTTATCGTTGTACCGATATATTGTCTGGCACCCTTAATAACCCCATAGGTTCCAAGCCCTTCGTCTTTCACTTCGCTAGTAGTAAGAAAGTGAAAGTTTACTTTTTTCCCAAAAGGGTTATCCAATGTTTCAATAAAAACTTTGATTGCCTTTCTTTTATCCTCTTCAATCTCTTTTTCATTATAATTTCTTACGCTGTATCGTTTTCTTACTGCTTCCTCTATGGAAAAATCAATATTCATCGGTATTCTCCTTCTACCATATATTTAGCTTATCAAAGAGAACATATGGACCCAAGCAACCACTGGCTAATTCATATTACAAAAACCTCTGCAGTACATTAAGATTTAGAATCTTGATTTTGAAGCATAGTAACAGTTCTCCCTGTAGTAAAATGGTACCATGTTATCAATGATTTTGTTACCTTTAATCGCTTCCAAACCGAATACGGATACTATTTCGTAGAGGAAGATTTGGATTGATGATTTTTTAGAATGGGAGTTGTGTATATTGGTACAATCCATAGGCAAAATAATCATCGATTTCCAAGGAAGCGTACAGGAATTTCTCAAAGTTTTTCATGGCTTCTACGTATTCTTTTCTTTGAAAATTATAGCTTTGTTCTATAATCAATTCAGCAGAACGATCTAAAAG
>CAYLVS010000011.1:0-16674 GCA_964387185.1 uncultured Oscillospiraceae bacterium
AAGCTTTGATATGAACGAATACGTGAATAAGGCCCTCTTCATGTTTGGAGGGCCTGCGGAAACGTTCACCATCCGGTGCGATAAAACCATTCTGAATGACGTTATCGACCGATTTGGAGATAACATCATTATAGTCGACAGCGATGAATCCACCTTCACTACAATCATCAAAGCAACAAGCCAGGGAATGCGGTTGTGGGCAATGCACTATTTTGATACCTGCCGGGTTCTTGCCTCGGAATGGCTTGTGCAGGACATGCGGAATGCACTGCAGGACAATCTGAAGAAATACGTATGATCCGAGTCCAGCTCGTGCACGGACATAATCTCGACTTTCAAAATTATGTCTTAACTTCAACCCGTCCAAAGCGCCCTTTGAACCAAGCGGCGTTTTCAGTGTGAATTGGATAAATTACATCGGGGCTTACTGCAGACACAACCTCGCAAATAGTTTCAGCATCTGCGTGACCGCTAGTATGCAGGTAGGTATAGTGTAAGCCATCGAGAAATCTAATCATTCTTTCACTTTTATGTTTTCCTTCAACGTATCCCTTCCATATGGAATACAAAATAAGCCTCTCGTCTTCCGGATATTTGTCAATAATCCTTCGGTGGTCGTCCCTGTTCCGCACGAGCATGCAAAAGCCACGTTCGAAAAATCTATCCTCAATATTTGGACCATAAGTAACAATTTTCTGAAGATCATATAAGCTTGACCTCGGTCCGACATTCTCTCTGACAATCTTCAACACTGCCTTCTGATATGCGTCGCATAAAAAGTATCTTCCAAATGGATTTGCATGATAAAGTGAGGCTATGCGGTCAATGTTTGTGGAAGAACACAGTACAAATACATATTTTTTCTCTTTCATCAATGTGGCAGCTTGAAGTTGCAGCGCACGCTCCGTCTTAGCCTCGCCGCCATCTCGGGATAAGGTTGTGCCTTCGATAATCAGTGCATCAACCTTGCCAACATATTTTTGAAGCGTTGGCATCAGCCCCTTGCCCCTGAAACCATGCCCTCTGAAATCGCCTGTATGTAAAAGGGTTTTACCTTCTGCTTTAATTAAAAACATATAGGCGTCGAAAGCTGAGTGGTCAACCAGCAAAGGCCTTACCTCAATATCTCCGACCTTGATTAACTGCATAGGGGTATATGAGCGGAAGCGTTTCACCTTATACAAATTTTCTTTACCCGTGCGGGCCGTGAGTTCAACTAAAATCTGCTTTGCAACTTTTCCAAGATAAATCGGAATATGAGGTGGAATATGCGTATGTAAACCCACGTGGTCGCTGTGATAATGGGTAATGAAAACAGCATCACAGCCCCTCAAAATCTCGCCTTCGTCAATAGGAGTTTGAGGCATAAGTTCCTCGCCAAAGTCAATTAGTATCTTTGTCGTGTCCGTGGTGATTTCGGTGATACATCCGCCAATTTGATGCGTCCCGCGGTGGATGGTTATAATCACTGTCCCTCCTCCTACTCAAATGGATAAAGATGGACCTTGTAGTTTATATTTCAAACTGTCATACCTGATGCCTGGCTTGCCCGCATTCATTTCCTCGATAACCTTATCTGTAATCAGCGGATGCAGCTTGTCTGTAAGCATGAAAGCTTGTACTTTTGTAAAAGGGGGGTTCTTGTCAACCAGGTAATTGTATCCTCGTCTTGATTGTATTACTTCGTTTGCAGAGAAGGGTGTAAATCTATTATTCTTTTCGATATACATATCATACATATAATCGGCATAAAACATCAGTTCCGTGATAATGCCAACCATATTGTTATTGCTTTTTAACTCTAAAATTACAATAGTTTCGTCAACAATAGTCCATAAATCTATTGCAGATTTTCCGCCTGTAAAGAACCGATTATCAAGATTCTTTATAGATTTTAAGAATTGCTCCTTATCAACCTTTTTCTCGAGCTTTATTTTAGGTTTTGAGAATAGGTCCTTATCAGGATCAGGCTTTTGACATTTGAATAAGCCAACTGGAAGTTGGCGAAAGATTTTATCACTGTCAATGAAAAGGTCTGTATGGTTTGGGTGGGAAGTAATAATCTTTTTTAATAATTCTTTATATTTATGTTCCTCTGCAAACTTTGACTCAACTATGTTCTCAAGAGAATCACCTGTGGATGCTTCCCCTTTCGGATAGTTATTGTAGTACTTTGTCTCGCTGTCAAACAGTTCTTCCTTGAAGCTCTCAACCAATTTAGCAAGGCTATCTGATAATCCAAACCATGCTTTGTATTTCTCGGCAAACTTCATCGCCCTGTATAGAAAACGATTGTAATGTCCGCTCCTCTTGGTCTTCTTTGTAATTTCTGTCAAGACGTCTTCTTCAAGGGATAGTTGTATATCATATCCACAATGTGTATGTATCAATAATGCCCAAGCTTCAAAGGCGGCTTCATTCGTTTGCATATTATGAGGGTCTTCCCCAATGCCAATCGCCTTTTGATCCAAGAGCATCTCAACTTTTTTGTTTTTGCCGTCGGATTCTTCTAACTCAAAGAAATCAATGGACCTTGGCAACTTTGCATTTTTTGTCACTTCTTTTTTAAATGTCTTAAGAATATCATCTCTCATATCTTTTTTCATCGCCTTACATCTAGTCCCTTCCCCATACAATAGTTGGTTTTCAATTTTGGTACCTGCTCATGTCCCTTTGTATTTGGAAATATCCAGGCCGAAATCCGCTAAGGTCTCCATAGCGCCCGTAACTGTCCGCCGGTCGGGGTAGATATCGTATTCTTTAAAAAGAAACTCTCGGATTTCTCCCATAGAGAGTATGTGGCCTTCATCGGAGTATTCCCTTAACACCTTTTCTACGGCAAGGACTGTGGCCCTTCATTTCTCATGTTCACCCTCCGGAAATTTTATAAAAATACCGGTCGTAAGATAAGTATATTATATTAGAAATACGGTTAGTGTTCAACTTATCGCTGTACAAAATAATGTATAGGCGTGCCCCTGAAGGGTAACCTAAAAGACTATTGGAGATATAGAGTCGGTGATTATAGGATAATTGTCGAGATTAACGACAGGGAAATTCGGGTGTTGGTAATGGATAAAGGGCATAGAAAAGATATTTATAAAAAACCCTAACAAACCTAGATGCCTAGAAAGAATACTCATCTATCATTGAGGCACTTTAGTATTGGTTGGCATTCTATCTTTCGCCAGGTGTTATTATATACTTCGTTGTCGGTCCCTTGCCGGTATGGGTTATCAAGTGAATAGATCTAAGCTGGTTAATCAGTTCAATAGTCTGAGATTTTCCCATACCTATCTTTTTTTCTATTGCAGCCCGCCCTATTGGACCTTCTGCTCTTATAATTTCATAAATCATCTTCTCTTTTTCTGATGTAGCACTTATTCGTTTGAATTGCTCTATTTTTTCATCTTTATTTCTTTCAACTTTCGGAAGTACCACAAGAATACTATTTTCTGCTATCAAAAATTCAGGCTTTTTATTCGATTCTTTGTAGTATTGCTTAATCCGTCTAACCCCTGTTGCCATTTTTTCTATTATCTTTAGCTTTAGAAAAATATCCGCCAAAATTCTATTTCTCGCTACAGAAATTCTGCCATCTAAATATTCTTCTTCTGTTATGCCAATAGGTAATCCCCCTGGTGAAATCAGTTCAATCCTATCAGAAAAAATCTCAATTCTTCCGGCAATTGCCCTAGAGTAAATTAGAGACCGCTTCTCTATAAGCAACTAAGGGAATTTCTTCATATGTTTTTCTATAAGGTCCGTCGATGATTTCACCGATATTAATGTGTTTGTTAAAAAAATCTATGCACTTATCAAACTGTTCAAGAATTGACCTGTTTTTTAGTACTTGGCGGTCTTTTATTTCCATAACATTGTCAGCACCATATGCAATTAGCTGAATCTCAGAGCTTTCAAGGGGGTTCTCATCCGAAAGCAGTGCTGCAGCATTATTAAATCCACTTGTCTTCTTTAGCATTAATGTCGTTAATAAATCATCCGAGAAGTTACGTATGCCTAAAATGCTCTTGAACTTTTCTGCGAGTATCTGGAAATTCAAGTCTTGCTGGTCTGCAATCAATTCTTCAAAACTGCTGTTTCTTCCCTGTAAAATCAATTCCTCAAAAATATATCGATCCACCTGTACAGTTGAAGTTCCTGATCGCTTGTATGCTTTCTGCTTATAGGTATATGGAGTAAATTCTCCTTTATAGACCTTCAATAAGATTAATACTTTTGAGTCATATTCAACTTTTTCAATTTCAAAATATGGAACAGGCTCCAAACTATCATTGATAGCTTGTTCAATACTTAATAACATTTCTTCAGGATGCTCAACCCCTATAACATCTATGTTGTCTGTAACGCCAATAAGAACTACTCCATCATTAAAATTGGCATATGCGCTTACTGTTTTAAGTAAAGACTGGGTATAGGATTGTTTATATTCAATAGTCTTAGATTCTCCTTGCAGGATATTATCAATCATATCGCCCTCCCCTTTCCGGACGATTCATTATCGTCCGGTTTTAGTATAACTCTAATTATAGTTAAAGTCCAGATATTGATTGAATCAATTGCATTTATCTTTCTTCAAAATTCGATATAAGTCCTTCTTTTGCTACATTGCACCACATAATCGTCCGGAAACCGTCCGGCCGATCTCCGGACGGTTTTATTGTGCATTGATGTCAGCGCTATACTACCTGATTCCAAGGGATTTCAAAATAGCGAAGAATATGGGAATCGGTGTGAGAGCAAGACCTGTAAGCATTGAAAAATAGTCAATCACTAGCACCCTCTCACGGGCGGAGGCAGGGGTTCAATTCTAGAGCCGGCGATTATAGGATAATTGCCGAGATTAACGACAGGGAAATTCGGGTGCTTTTAACCGATACAGGACTTTTTAGAACTAGGTACTTTTAAATGCACGAATACTACCGTAAGAAAAACGATACTCGTGCCATTAGGAAGAATGTAACTATCCCCAGTTGGTTGAATGTGGAGGCTAAAAAGCAGGGATTAACTTCTCGGCTACCCTTCAGGGCGCATTGAAAGATCAACTCGGGCTATAAAAACGAATGCCGAGGCTCGGACCAAAGAGTGCCATCTCCGCCTTTCGTAGCAGTATTTGAAAAAATGTCGAAGGTTGTCAAAATTATTCTAACACTTTCTTTGTCGAGCATGGTTAGAATGTGTTAGAATGTGTGTTAGAATAGCCATGGAGGTGGTAATGGTGCAGTTTATAGAAAGTTCAACTATAGAATTGAAACGCCAAGTTGTTGATGACATTCGAAAGACAGTAATCGCTTTTGCAAATTCTGAAGGTGGTACAATCTATATCGGAGTCGAAGATGACGGTACAATAGTCGGTGTAGAAGATATTGCAGATGAGATGCTGAAGTTGTCCAATACAATCCGAGACGCAATCAAGCCGGATATTACTATGTTCGTTTCCTACAATTTTGAGAAAATGCGTTCCCTGAATCAAAAGTTGACTTTTCATGTGGCCACGAAAGAGTTCAACATCCGGGGCGTTCCCTTTGGCGGAAATCATTTAAAAACACTGCATCTTATCAATGAGGATGACATTTATACCAATCTTGGTTTGTTGCTCTCCGATCAGTGTACCCATACGATAAAAGCTGCTGTATTTGAAGGTAAAGAAAAAGTAATTTTCAAAGACCGCCGAGAATTCACAGGCTCTTTGTTAAAGCAGTTAAACGATGCCTTTTCCTATATCTCACAGTATAACCGGGTGCGAGCGGAATTTACCGGCTTGCATCGCAATGATAAAAAGGACTACCCGGAAGAGGCTTTGAGGGAAGCTTTGCTAAATGCTTTAGTACACAGGGAATATAGCTACAGCGCCAGTACACTCATTAGCATCTTCGATGATCGCATTGAATTTGTGTCCATAGGCGGATTGGTGAAAGGAATCAACCTTTCAGATATTATGCTTGGCGTATCTGCAACCCGCAACGAGCGACTTGCTAATATCTTCTATCGGCTGACCCTCATTGAAGCCTATGGAACAGGTGTGCCTAAGATTCTGAACAGCTACAAAGGCTTTGCCCTACAGCCGGAAATTGTAACTACCGACAATGCCTTCAAGATCATCCTTCCTAACAAGAATGAGAAATCCCAGGATTCCGATTTGAATTCGGATGAAAAGCGTATTATTGACCTTGTGGGCCGGCTGGACAAAATCACACGAAAAGATGTTGAAGCAGAACTCAACATTTCACAAACTATGGCGGGCAGGATTCTCAAAGGCATGGTCAATAAACAACTTATTGAGACTCTTGGCCGGGGCAAAAATACGACCTATGTGTTGACAAGATAATTGTAAGGTATGTTGGGTCAGTGTGGGAAGAGATGTGGGAGTAGGCCTGCAAGCCCTTCCAATCACACAAACCATCGCGCCCTCTCACGGCGGAATCAGGGGTTCGACTCCCCTACCTTTAGGTAAAATTTTGCCACTGAATTTTATTTTGTCATTACACAAGGACTTGTCCTATGAAAATAATGCAATTGTCATGAAAAAGGAAACGGAATTTATTGTAAAAACGGGGAATGTTGTAGAGTTGCGAATCTGATTTTTTTCCATGTGCTTAGCGCTCATCGTTATAGCGCATTAATCCCATGTCGTGTAGTGCTTCAGCAAAGTCTGGAGGAATAGAAAATTGTCGTTTATATTTATCCCGGAAAAACCAATCAATATATACAGGAAGGCTACCTTTGCAAAGACACAATTTCTGCCTGCTCCAAGGGTCATACAGCCCCACGTGACTCCTGAACTCTTTCGAAGCGTAGCAAGGATACATATCATCCCAGGATTGCGAAGCGAAAGGACCAAATGCTATGATACTCTCTCTTTCTGTCTTCTTCTCCATTGACAGGGGCAACCAGAATGTGGATAAAGTTAGAAGGAGCCGATAAATTTTCCCCTCTGATTCTAAAAGATAATAATCATCATTATTTTCTTTAATGGATACATCCGCTTCAGAGGATAAGAGGTAGTTCACTAGTTGGCCTAGGTATTCACTAGCCACTATGCAACAGCTACCCATCTCCAGCGTCATAGAGCACCGGAGTTGCTGAATAAGATGTTCCATAGAAGGAAGCATCTTTTCTTTCAGCCTAACTCCTTGGCTTTGCACCTTGTTTACCTTCTCGAAAACACCGAGCTCTAGCAAATTACTGATATCATTCTGCACTTTAGAATTGCCTAACCCATTCTGTATGCTCTTAATCAGAGTTTCTGGAATTACTTCGTCAGTACAGTAATTCCGGCTTGCCAGAGACGCTTCCAGAAGGTGCATACATGGGTAAGGATCATTTTCCTGCAGATACAGGACCAGCCTTTTCATTACGTCCATTTCATGTTCCTTTTTCTTTGGACGACTCCGCAACGCAGGATGATCAGGGTCTTCTCTGCATCCTGCGTTCCATGTCGGTTGTTATTTAATTATATTTGTATTAACGAACCTTGATATTTCCAAAGGTAGGCAATGCAGGTGGTATCGGAGGCATTTGCCAGGTACTTGTGAGGGGAACTGCGGTATCTCTATTAATTATTACGTCAATTACTGTCGGTTTATTGCTCCTGATTGCTTCTTCCACTGCTGGTGCTATATGTTCAGTATTTTCTACGCGAATACCTTCTCCACCCATGGACCTTGCCATTGCTGCAAAATCCGGATTCCAAAGTTCCCCATCATGATACTTAGTGCCTTCGTAGGTTTCAAAGTTAGTACCGATTTGCCTGCCGCCAAAGTAGAACCTTTGCAAATCACGAATCGCTCCTATTGCATAATTGTTCATTATGATCCACACTGCCGGTAGGTTATACTGTGCAGCTGTTGCAACTGCATGGGGCATCATCATAAAGCCGCCATCCCCACAGACATTGATACACGTTGTTTCAGGTTTTGCCAGCTTAGCACCCAGAACACCACAAACGCCAAATCCCATTGCAGCAAATCCGCCGGCGGTAAAATGAGTTCCAGGCGTATCAGAACTCCAATACTGTTCAATCCATGGTTGGTTATTACCTACATCAGAGAACATGATTGCATCTTTTGGTGCAACTTTACGGATATCATTAATTAACCGTCTAGGATCAATCGGCTGATCATTACAGGTTTTGTAAGGTGTGACAAAATCATCCCACTCTTTCTTATAGCCCTTGAGTTCTTCATGCCAAGTGGAATAATTGCCCTTTTCATCATCCACAATTGATTTTTCAATCAATTGGTTAAGAACGACCTTTATATCACCCACAACGCCTAAATCAACTGGGTAGTTTCTAGCTATTTCACTTGGGTCTATGTCAACTTGGATTAACTTGGTTGCAGGGAAGTTATAAGCAAAACCCGGTTGCCAGGATGCTGTATGTAGATCGGAGAAACGGCAGCCTAAAGCAAGAATAAAATCTGCATTTCTGGCAGCCTCTACTGCTGGGTAGTGTCCCCAACAACCACATACTCCAAGGTGAAGAGGATGGCTGTCTGCTATTGCTCCTTTTCCCATCAGAGAGGTGTAAACAGGTACATTCATTGTTTCTGCAAATTTTAACAACTCATCACATGCACCGGAAACATGTACTCCGCCACCAGCTAATATCAAGGGCCTTTTTGATGTCTTTAGTTTTTGCAGAATGGAGTCAATAACTTTATCTTCAGTACCATGGCGCCATGTTATACTGTCTGACCAGTCTACAGGATCTGGAACTACTGTTTCCCCTTCTGTCTGATACAGATCATAAGGGACTTCCAAATGAACAGGGCCTGGCCTACCGGTCTGCATCATTTTAAACGCCTTGGGAAGAAATTGCGAAATTTGATTGACGGTTGCTGCTTGATAGCTCTGCTTTACGTAATTTCTTATAACCGACGGAAAATCTGCAGGATGTTGGCGATATGGCTCCTGCAAAGCTCCGCTATCAAACTGATCTGTTGTTACTTGTCCGGTTATTAACAAAAAAGCTGAAGAGTCATAGTAAGCATTTGCGACTGCACATGTAGAGAGAGCCGGTCCGGGGCCAGTGGAAACATAAACAGGAAGAGGTACTTTTGTCACTCGGTAGTATGCATCAGCAATAAATCCTGCTGCAGTTTCAATACGTGGCCAAATAACTTTTATTTGATCTTGTTTATCATAGAAAGAATCTAACAATCCTATGGCACCGTGTCCCGCATAACCAATCATATAAGGAATTTTTTCTTTTAGCATGTACTCGGCTACTACATCAGCCCCCTTTATCTTAGTTATCTTTTCAGGTTTGTGAATCATAGCTACCTCCTTGTTTTATGAGTAATATGTTTATATAAATGACCATGTCGTCATCTATAACTTCTGGCCTTAGCTGCATCACTATGCTTAGAAGGTTGAGGATGGGCGCGAGCTATAAGGAGATGCAAGCCAAGAAAATGTAATATTTATAAATCTTATCTGCACTCATGTACATATAGTATTTAGACATGCTTGGAAGTATGTCTAAAATTTACTCTATGGGCTAAGATAAAATTAGATTGTAAACTACAATAAATTCATACCAGGGTTGTAGAAAGCGTCAAACCCTACGCACTTGATTAGCGCGTATATGTGGGCTACTGCGCGCCAAAGCGCACGAAAAGATAGATTTTTTCTCTGAGTTCGCTGATGGCGCTGTCTCTATGAAGGCGACGCTATTGTTCCGTGAACGTGGCGCTCAAACTCCGTGCAAATGGTGCTTCACTGACCCGCCAAGAGGGGGCAGAGCCTCCTATGGAACGTGCGAAGGCACGTTGTCTGGGGTTCGACTCGAACCCGAAAGGGTCTGCGCCAATTGAGCAAATTTTCAAGTAGTGCGAGATCAACAGGGCTAAAGAGGTCTTCTTTGTGCAAAATTTCAACTAATGCGGTGCTTATTGTATATAAATTACATTTTGTCCCGTACTACTCGAAATTTTGCACAGATTTCGTCGAAAAGCTCCAAATTTCCACGCACTAATTGAAATTTTGCACACTTCGGAATCACGCATGCCACCTTATCGAGTGGTGGAAGATTTAGTGCCGTACTGTTATCGCCATACATTCTGCACCGACTTAGAGGCTACGGGGGTATCTTTCAATGACGCCGCCCGATTAATGGGGCAAAGTATGCCGCCATCTCCGCCCTTCGTAGCAGCATGAAGCAATGTCGAAAGTTGTCAAAATTATTCTAACACTTTCTTTGACGATAATGGTGACATTATCCTCTTTTAACTTATCTTTTATCCTTTCTTTGCTTATTCCCCTTGGCCAGAGTCAATCCACTAAAATCCTGTAACCGTCATCTTCTGAAGCTTGAGTGTAAATTCTTTTTATGATGCATTTCTACTTATCCCCTTCCGCGTCCAGAGATTCCCGGCATTTCCGTTACTCGAATAAGTAGCTCGTCATAGACATAGAGCCCATCAAGCAACTGTTGTTATATACGGACACATTGTCCTCTTCATCGGACGCACCCAGTATGTACAGTAACGGGTTAAAGTGATCCGGGGTGGGTACGGCTAATTTTGCTGTCCGTCCCAGACTTTGATAACGAAGGATATCTCCATGATTCGCTTTTTCAATATTCTCCTTGATGAAATCGTCGAATTCATAAGCCCAGTCAAACCCTTTAGCTCCTATCCCCCAATCGATTAACGGCAAGTTGTGAACGATATTTCCGGTACCAAACAAAAGGACACCCTCATCCCTTAGAGGCTTCAACTCTTTACCGATTTGGTAGTGTACCTCCGGCGGTGCGGCTGCATCCACACTTATTTGAAAGACCGGAATGTCCCTTGCCGGATACATATGGACCAGCACAGACCAAGTGCCATGATCGATTCCCCAGGAACTATCAAACACACTTTCCCTTGTAATCAACTCTTTCGCGTTTTGTGCAAGTTCCCGATTACCGGGAGGACTATATATGATCTCGTATAGTTCCTGAGGAAATCCGTACATGTCGTAGATGGTTTTAGGCTTTTCTTCATTCATGATCTTGGTGCCACTGGTGTACCAGTGGGCGGAAATCGACACAATCGACTTGGGCTTCGGTATTTTCTTCGCCATTTCCCTCCAGACCCGACTATAGGTATTATCTTCAATCGCATTCATAGGCGAACCGTGTCCCACAAACAAAATCGGCATTTTAGACATATTGTTCCGCTCCTTTCGATTTCCTTATACCCTATTATGCCGCCCGGCACAGCAATTATTTTAACATATCGTGATATTCTTCATTCTTCTCCATCTGCGCTTTTACATAAGGGCATAAGGGGATTATTTTTTTATTTTCTTGTCTCGCCCAGTCTATAAGCTCCTTGAGCAACAGCCTGCCGACCCCCTGGCCGCTAAGTTCCTCCGATACATTGGTATGTTCAATGGTTATAATATCTTCTCCTGATGAAACAAAACCCATTTCTGCCAATGGATTTTCTTCTGACTCTCCTACATAAAAGCTTCTCATACCTTTTTTAATTTCTACCATTTCTATCCTCCTGCACTTTCGTCTACGTAGTTTGTTCCTCAATTGTTGTGAGCTACAGCTTAATCACATTGCCACTTGCCATCGGCTATAGAGCAGGCACCGGCCGTCTCATCTCTTGAGATTCGGGCCAATACTTCTTCTATCTCCTCTTGTGGTAGCGCACCTGCAATGGCATACATTTGATTAATAACAAGGGTAGGAGCACTCTTGACACCATAGGTTTGTGCAAGTTGCAAGTCCGCCAATACAGCTTTTTCTGTTTCATCATTTTCCAACTGTGCCTTCCAATCTGAAAATGATATGCCCGTTTCCTTCACCGCTTCTTCTAATGTGCCAATATCTTCAATATTCTTATTTTCAACGAACAATTTATATTGTATTCGGTCGAATACATCCCAATACATATCCTCGCCACCGATAAGCCCGGCCGCTTTTGCAGCTTTCAATCCGGGTCTTGATAGAGGGAAATCAAAATCTGTTTGGCGCATCCCGTCAATATTGAAACGGTGTTCATCGTCATTTTCATTTGCGTGGGCCCAATGATTTAATACTTCCGGCTTAACCGCCTCCCGCGAGCCAAAATCACGTATAAAGTCTTGGGCTTCCCATCCTAAGGCAAATGAGCGATGTACAATTTCAATATTGTTATATTTCTTTGCAATCCGACGCATCCTTGCAGACATTGGAAAACAAAAGCTGCAGATAACGTCATGAAAGAACTCTACTATAATCATGGGCATATCCTCCTTATCCGAGATACAGTAATGATACCCAATTCATGGAGTGGCAAGCCGGGGCGGGGATACTATTGTAAATAAAATGTAATCTTTCCGATGCTGACAGGCTTCCCTTTGTACGTTATATTAGAACCAGAAGGAATATACGGAACCAGCGATCATTTTAGAGGAGGCACAATGACGAACAAGTTTTTAATGATTTTTATAATATCGTCCTTAGTTTTTGTATCGTTTACCACTTCCTATGGGACAAGCGATGTCGGCTTTCGGGACTTGTCCCGGCACCATTGGTCTTATGGAACGGTAATGGAGGCTGTCAATAATGGAGTAATTTCCGGCTACCAAACTGCAAAAGGAAAAGAGTTTAGGCCCGAGAATAATGTGACCAATGCCGAATTTATCAAAATGGCAGTAATAATCGCTACGGGAAAAGACCCCGGTATAGCGCCTGAAGGTGAAATGTGGGCAAAGAACTATTACCGTGAAGCTTCCTATGCCGGCTTGCTTGACAATTTGAGGATAGGCACTTCGTATAACGTAACCCTGCTCAATCACCCAATCACTAGACAAGATGCCGTCCTGCTGATCTCCAATATTATAAATAATGACGCGGAAAGCTTCCGCGCCGAAGAAATGTTTTCCGATGTTTCGAAGGACACGAGAAGCTTTACATCGGAGGAAAAAACCCTCGTCTGCAGCGCAATAGGAGAAGTCCATAACGCAGGAATAATGTGCGGATACCCAGATAGCACTTTCAAATTGAAAAATTTAATAACCAGGGCCGAGGCTGCAGTAGTAATGGTTAATCTGATGAAGGGGGGCACAGCATCCCTATCAGCGGAAGAATTCAAGGATGAAGTAGTAAGGCTTGTCAATATAGAACGCAGAAGCCTTGGCATTCAGGCGCTTGAAGTGCATGAAAGGTTGGGAGAAGTTGTAGATTTAAGAGCAGAAGAGATAGCAGTTTTATTCAGTCACGATAGGCCCAACGGAAGTGATTACTTAAGTATGGTTGACGAGTACGGTTTTGACTACCGCGCCTTCGGCGAAAACATCGCGGCGGGATACAATGATCCCGAAACATTGATCAAAGCATGGATGAGCTCCACCGGTCACCGGGAAAACATCTTAAGAAGTGGTTTTCGAAATATTGGGATTGGCTATCATAAAGATGCAAGCGGAACCGTGTATGCGGTACAATGGTTTTATACTCCGTTAACATAAATGGCAGGGGGATGCCCTGCCATGAAGCATCCCCCTGCTACCTTTAAGACCCACAAACATCCTTATTGGAGCAAGTCTTACTATGGGGACAGCCAGAGCACTTAACACCATTCTTTTTATCTATGATGATTTTGGCGATTGCGCCTGCAACCAACAGTGCTATAATCGAGAAAAGAATAATATTTTCTAACATATGAGACCCTCCTCCTTCCAGGCTAAGCGATATTCTTAGTTTATGAGGTGCGTTTATGGACTAGCAACCGACTACTACTATCACCTAGTTTAGTTAGCATATGCTAACTAAACTAAGCTTACTATTTCCTTTCGCATTTGTCAATCCTTTTAGGATAATAAACTTTTTTGTTGGCCAAGTGCCAATCTGACGGACTCAACTGAACGCCATCAGCCGATGGTCACATACACCAGCTCCGGTGGATTTCCAAGGCGGGGAATCCACCTCGCTGTATTTGCCAATCCTCTGCTGATTACGAGTCTCTTCTCGTAAACTCCGGCTGTCCACTTAGGGAAAAAACCCTGATTTGGGGCAAACAGGCCTTGGCTTCCCAGGCGAATCTGCCCTCCGTGGGCGTGGCCTGCCAGTGTAATATCTACATCAGTTTGCCTTATATACATCGGATAATATTCTGCATGGTGACACAGAAGCACCTTGAAACCGGACAGTTCCGAGAAGGTCTTCAGCCATTTCAAATCCGGCTCGGGGTTGAGGGAATACCCTCCCACTGCACCTTCTCCGGTCTGTTCTCTTTGAAACCTGTATCCGGAGGTCAGTCCACCGACGGTGATGTCTCCGACCTTTACAGCGTCATCATCCAGAAGTACCCCTCCTGTTTTCCGGATTGCGATGATATCTCCGGTCCCCAGCCGACTTTCGTGGTTGCCCATAGAGTAAAACGTGGGGGCGATGGAGGCACATGAGGCCAGGAAAGATAAACAATTGTCGGTCAAGGTAGTTGATATCAGGTCACCGGGAATGGCAATGACGTCCGGATTTCGGGAAGCCATGGATTCATAAATAGCTTCCCAGCTTCTATCATGAAGGTCAGCGATTACTGCGATAGTGAGCGGTTTAAACACATCAGCCGCTACTCTGTAATCTGTTACTACCATTTTTCCCATTACTGGCAATCTCCTTATTTAAGAATGAAATCAGACATCCCGGTCTCTTCCCACTCAATTCCCACCGGTGAGATATTGGAGTATAGAGTTATAGAATCATTTTCATCAATAACAACTTTTAGATGAAAATTCATTTCCTGTGGTTGCAAATATTCATCATACATCTGTTGGTAATTTATATTGCCGCTTTCTTTCGCTTCTTTAATATATCCAACCGTATCAGGATCTTTGTCATAGTTTTTGTGGACAATCTTATAGTTGAAAATGGCCTCGATGTTCCCATTTATAACCTCTTCTTGATAATTCGATATCACGAAATCCAGGAGTTCATAATATGGTGAAAACGCCTTCCTAGATTGCTCTTCCATGTAAGCACTGATTTGTTCCAACTGCCCCGAATCTTCATTCACTACTATCCAGACAGATGCCTGTCTCTCTGCTCCGCTCTCGTCGGTGAACTTCGGCTGGATCAAGTTGACTTCAACTTCGCCGTCTTCCCATGCAAATTTTACCACGGCCAAGGGCGGTTCAGCATACTGGTCCTGATAGGTCCCCGTCACTTCTTCATTTACGAGGTTTAATTGAGCTATAGCTGCGGTCACAGGATCTTCCAGGATTTCTTTTCTAGCGGCACTGTCATCCGCCTGAGCTTGATAAGTTGCAGCAAACTCTGTGAAATCAGGGAGTCCAAGTCTGTATGCTTCCTCGTATTCTGCCTTGGATCCAATCATAGCTTTATTCCCGGAATCCTCTACATCATCATCCGGCGCTGCTGTAAAGGTGCAGCCCACAGCCAGAATGGCAATCAACAACACAGCAACCAAGGTGGAAGTCTTCATTTTCTTGTTCTTTGCAATTAGAGTGATTCTTTCCTTTATCCCCTTTGTAGTACCGTACATGGTAGTTGCCATTTGCAAAACATTGCTCTTATGATCACTTTGCCTTATTAAATCCACTAAGGTCCTGCCATAGGCCAACCGGTCTTCCTTTTCGATTCCTTTCAGTACGCTGTAGTCACAGGCCAGTTCACAATCTCTTTTGGATAGGATTGCAGCTACCCATACCAAAGGATTGAACCAGTAGAATGCTAACAGTCCACCTCTGACAATAGCCCAGATCAAATCATGGTGCTTATAATGGCACATCTCGTGAGCAATGGCAAAACGCAGCTTTTCCTGGTCTACAGCTACCTCAGGAGTAACATAAATGGCTGTTTCTCCTTTGTATCCCATAAGGCAGGGGGAATCAAGGCCTTCCACTATATATACTGACAGCAACTTTGTTGCAAGCTTCCCATTTTCATCTGCTCTTACAGACATTAGGAATTGTCTGCTATCAAAAATCTTCTTACCGAACTTGCGGTTCACATGAGTAAGCCATAGCACGATAGCAAAAGCTCCTACTGCCCAGATGATCATCATTACAAGTTGCCAGTCTATGGCTGCCGCTACGGAAATTCCTTCGCCACTGGTCATGACACCTGTTTTCACATTATCCATGACTAGTACAGCATTATCAATTGCTTCTGCCTTTGCATGACCTGCAAGGACCTGTCCCGCATTGGAGGCTCCCCGGATGGTCGCTTCGGCACTTCCTACTGCATTCATTACACTGAATGCGCTTTCAATAGGACGAAGGTCAAATAGGTTAAAAACCACCAGTCTAAGCGCCACAAGGCTCCAAAGACCGTACTGCACCATGGGGCTGAGTTTCCCCTTAAACACAAACCTTATGGCCAGTATGATCAAAATCAACACAGACGAAGATATAATAGTATCAATCATTTTTCTTCCTCCTCCGCCCTTTTTAATATGGCATATAGCTCATCGATTTCTTTCTTTGATAAGCTGTTTTTCTCAACCATTGTGTTAATCATAAGCCCTAAGCTCCCAGAATAGACTTTATCGAGAAAGTTTTCCGTTTCCTCCAGTGCCGTTTCGGCACGCTCTACCGCAGGATAGTATTGCTTTGCTTTCGCCCCCTGCTCGTATCTTACGGCCCCCTTGGATTCCATGCGGTTAAGCATAGTAATAATCGTATGCTTGCTCCAGCCTGTGGATTCTTTCA
>CAYLVS010000012.1:0-15762 GCA_964387185.1 uncultured Oscillospiraceae bacterium
TATGCTTTCCTCGCTGGGATTTTTCGCTGATCTCTCCGGTCTCTGCCATGACTGTGGCTTCCAGATGGTTCAGCAAAGTGGATTTACCCACACCCGATGGACCGGCAAAGGCGCATTTTCTTACGTTGAGGAATTTTTGCAATTCACCCAGACCTTCCCCCGTCTTTCCGCTCACGCAAATTACAGGGTAAATGCTTTGATAGATCTTTCGAAATTCATCGATTTCCTCCGGCTCAGCCAGATCTATCTTGTTCAGGCAGATTCCTATATCCGTGTGCTGGTATTCTGCCATGACGAGGAACTTGTCGATGATATAGAAGTTGATTTCCGGTCTTTTCAATGCTGCCGTAATAATCAAGCAGTCAACATTTGCCACGGGCGGTCGAATAAACTGATTCCTCCGCGGAAAGATTCGGGTAATGACTGCCTCTTCATCATCCTGAGGCTCAATCTCCACCAGGTCACCCACATAAGGCGTCATGCCTTCCTTGCGGAATATTCCTCTGGCCCTGCATTGGTAGAGCCCCTCCGCCGTATCGACGTAATAGAACCCTCCTATGCCCTTTACGATGGTACCTTCCATCAAAGCACAACTCCACTGTCAAAATCAACCATGTATTCCTGAACAAGAGCATTGTCAAAGTATATCTTCACCGAACCCTGGCCATTGCCGGTCATGGAAAAGGTCTCCGAACCGTTGCTCTTGATACGCTGTTCATAGTTTATGGGAGTCGTCACCCCTGCGTCGTCGGATACCATGACCGTCAGGTAGAACACTTCATTTTGTGCTGCACTGTAGGAAATGGGGATCTCCACCACCTGTGTTCCCGCACTCTCATCCGGTCCGGTGCTCAAAGTCACCACAACCCGCGTTCCTGTTTCCACGCTGGATCCGGGGGAAACGCTCTGGCCTGCTATGAGGCCCTCTGCATATTCATTGCTGGGGGCGTATTGTATATCAGAGGAAAGAATCAATCCTTCCCTATCCAAAGCACCTTTGGCTTCATCGATGGTCATTCCGAAGAGGCTTGGAACAGTGGTTGTAGTGATTTCTTCACCCAAACTGACCACCAAATTCACCTTTGTTCCGGGGTCAGCTGAACCTCCGGCTTGGGGCGACTGCCTTATGACTACACCTTTGGGCATCTCACTGTATTCTTCACTGACTCCGCCTCTCTCATACCCGTAGCTCTCAAGAAGGAAGACGGCATCGCTCAGCGTCTTACCGACTACGGAAGGAATGGTATTTTCCGCTATCGCCTTACTGATGTTTACTTTTACCGTTGTGCCTGTCTTGACAACCATCTCTGCTAAAGGATCTTGCGAAACGACCAATCCTTCCTCGTAATCGGCACTGGCGACTTCTTCCCCCATCTCGATTTTTAATTCTTGTGCAGCGAGCTCAGCCTCTGCCTCCTCATAAGTCATTCCTGTTACAGAAGGTACCGTTACCTCCACCGGTGCTGCTCCCCGCTCAATGGCCGCCAGTATGAATTGACTTACCGGTATGGCAAAGATCAGAGCCAGCACAATTGCTGCTACCTTAACCTTGTTCAATCGGAATTTTCTCTTTTTACCCTTCACACCCTTCACTCCTGCATCTGCTTCATCGACCGGCGCTTCCAAAATATCTCCGACCTGTTGTTCGTTTGCCGCACTCATTTCGTTGGCAGAGTCCGAACTTTTGCCTCTTCCATAGCCGCCATAGACTCCTATGGTGCTCATGTTGGCCTTGGTCAAAGCTTCTACCATCTCATCCGCTGACTTGTACCGGTTGGTCTGATACTTGTCAGTGGCTTTCAATACGATTTCTTCAACCTCAACGGGGATGTCGGGGACCAGTGCGGAAGGAGGTATCATTTCCTCGTTCATATGTTTCATGGCCACAGCAACGGGATTTTCTGCATCGAAGGGCAACTGCCCTGTCAGCATCTCATACAAGACAATGCCTAAGGAGTAGATATCCGATTTCTCATCTACATATCCTCCTCTGGCTTGTTCGGGAGAGAAGTAATGCACCGATCCCATGATGGTTTCATCGCTACTGACGATAGTTCCTGCATTTATAGCTTTTGCAATGCCAAAGTCTGCTATTTTCGCAGTCCCATCTGCCGTCAGCAAGATGTTGTGGGGCTTTACATCCCTATGTATAATGTGGTTCTTGTGTGCATGGCCCAAAGCGGATGCAACCTGCCGCGTAATGACTACCGCATCCCGGGGTTTCAAGGCACCCTTTTCTTGAATCAGAGCAGAAAGAGGCTGACCTTCCACCAGTTCCATCACAATATAATTGATATTGCCCTCCCTTCCTACATCGTAGATGTTGACAATGTGAGGATGGGACATACTTGCGGCTGCCTGCGACTCTCTGCGAAAGCTCTCGATGAATTTATAGTCCTTTGTAAATTCGGGTTTCAGTATTTTAACAGCAACGTAGCGATTCAGTAGCTTATCTCTCGATTTATAGACTACTGCCATGCCTCCGTCGCCGATTTTTTCCATTAATTCGTATCTGTCAGCCAGTGCTCTGCTGCTCATAATTCTCTCCTTATTGTTATATCTCAACACAGCAAACTGTGATGTTGTCCTTGCCCCCATTATCGCAGGCACTTCTTATCAATGCAAGAACCAGTTCCTCAGCATTGGATTTGCTTTCCGCTAATGTGCAGATTTCCTCACTGCTCAGTTCATTATAAAGACCGTCGGTACACAGCAAGATGCGGTCACCGATGGTCAGATCCAGTCGATAGTAATCCGGTATCATAGTTTCTTCACTTCCAAGCGCTCTGGTAATCATGTTCCTCTTAGGATGGACCTCGGCCTCTGCCTTGCTGATGCGTCCCTGCTTCAACAGTTCGTTCACATAGGTATGGTCTTCTGTAATTCTTTCGAGCTGACCTTTACGAATAAGGTAAGCTCGACTGTCTCCAATATTTATTATGTAGGCTCTGTCCCGACGAACCAGCAACATCACTGCCGTGGTGGCCATTCCTGCGTTATCTTTTACAGTGGCCGCTCTCGTGTATATCTCCTCATTGACCTCGCGCAGACAACGGTTAAAAAAGTCCGGAAGATCCATTTCCTCTACTCGATCCGGTGGATTGGCAGTCAAATGGGCTTTCGTCAGCTCCACGGCAAGTTTGCTGGCTATTTCACCGGAATTATGCCCGCCTACACCGTCCGCTACCATATAGAAGCCCAAGTCATCCATACAGAGCATGGAGTCTTCGTTGGCCGTTCTCAGTTTACCCTTGTCCGTTGCGCATGCTGATTGTTGCATATTCATCTCCGTTGTTATCGACGTATCATCCTGCAGATATAAAATCCATCTGTGTCATTGATGTTGGGAAAGAGCTGTACGCTCTCTTCTTTGATGAACTCACGGTTTTCTTTCAAAAACCCCGAGGTGACGTCCTGGTTTTCTGCCGGGTTTAGGGTGCAGGTGCTGTAGACCAGAGTGCCGCCCTTCTTTACATATCTGGAGGACGCCTTCAAAATGCGCATTTGTATCTCCGGCAAATCCTCAAGTTCTCCATCCCATTCTTTATACTTTATTTCGGGTTTTCTTCGTACGATTCCCAAGCCCGAGCAGGGTGCGTCTACCAATACCCTGTCCGCTTGCTCTAACATGGTGCCGTCTACTTTTCCGGCATCCCAGGTGCTCGCTTCAACAATGGAAATACCCAATCTTTCCGCATCTTTGGTCAGTAAATCCAACTTCTTTTTATACAGGTCCCGCGCAAGGATACGCCCCCTGTTATCCATGCGTTCTCCAATATACATGGTCTTGCCGCCGGGAGCCGCGCAGACATCCATGATGAATTCATTTGGTTTTGGGTCCAGTAAATCCACCACCACCATAGAGCTCTCATCCTGTACGGAAAATAATCCGCTTTGGTATGAGTGGATGCTCAGCAGGTCTTCTCCCTTCACCCGAAGGGCAATGTGGCTCATGCGGCCGTCGTGTACTTCATAACCCTTATCTTCAAGGCGCTTTTTTAGTGCTCGTCGCTGGTTCTTGAGTAAATTTGGGCGTATCACCAAATCAGGAGTCTTGTTTCCCGCCGCCAAAAGATCCTCTGTAAATTCCGGACCGAATTCCCCAAGCCATAGCTTTATAATCCATGGTGCATAGGAGTATTTTATGGAAAGAAAGGCAATCTCATCCGATTGTCGATCAGGTAGTGTTATTTCATCCTTTGTTCTCAAGTAATTGCGGAGTATCGCATTGATAAAACCATCCCTGCCTTTACAGTAGCGTTTTGCCAGTTCCACTGTTTCCGTAACGGCAGCATAGGCGGGAATCGAATCCATAAAGGCCAGCTGATAGAGCCCCAAGCGCAAAACGTTACGATCACGAGCTCCCAGCTTGTGGGAAGGATCCTTCAAGTAGTGTTCGATGATGTAGTCCAAATACATGCGATTTTCCAGCACACCGTAAACCAGCCTCCTGACCAACGCCTTTGAATCCGGCTTTGATACTGCGATGTAGTGATTTAGCGCGAGGTTGGAATAAGCTTTTTTGTTTTCAATATCCATCAATGTGAGATATGCCGTCCTTCGATCATCGTCCATTGTTTTCTTCCTCCTGCCTATATTTTACCCCAAAAAAGTACCAATTTCAATTTTATTCCCTTTTATATATTCCGAAACAGCCACTGCCTGCTTTCCTGGCATTTGAATGCGCGTAATCATCAGATCTCCCTTTCCGGCGGCAATCAGAATGCCCCGGTTGCTCACTTCTTTGATGAGCCCCGGTGAATCATTGGCGACACCTTCCCAAACATCTGCCGATAACAGCTTCATGACTGTCCCTTCTTTTAAGGTGTATGCTCCGGGGCGCGGATTCATGGCTCTTATTTTGCACTCAATCTCCGTAGCTTTTCGGGAGAAGTCCACCCGGCATTGCTCTTTGGTAATTTTAGGAGCATAGGTAGCTAAATCGTGATCCTGAGCAGTGCGACCTGCGGTGCCTGCCTTAATTAAGGGAAGTTGCTCGATCAGAAGGTCAGCACCTAATAGCGCCAGTTCATCAAATAGCAAACCCGCCGTCTTTTTTTCAATCGGGGTGGTTTTCTTGGCAATCATATCGCCTTCATCCATACCTTCCGACATATGCATCAGCGTTACGCCGGTCTTTGCATCACCGGAAAGTATTGCATGCTGAATCGGCGCCGCTCCTCTATATTTCGGAAGAAGAGAGGCATGGATATTAATGCAGCCCAAGGGGGG
Source organism: uncultured Oscillospiraceae bacterium (assembly GCA_964387185.1). Taxonomy (GTDB): domain Bacteria; phylum Bacillota; class Clostridia; order Peptostreptococcales; family Anaerovoracaceae; genus UBA1426. The sequence goes on from CAYLVS010000012.1 coordinate 5,233, forward strand.
CAAAGATAACAACGTTTGGGGAAGCAGCTTACCATAGGCTGCAACAACGATGAGATCCGGGTTTATTTCCCGGAGTGTTTGAATCAATTCCGAAGAGTCGGAGATGCTGCCCGGTTGCAACACCGGAAGACCGTACTCCTCTGCCTGTATTTTTACCGGAGTGGGTAGCACTTTTCTTCCTCTGTTCTTCGGTTTGTCAGGCTGGGTTACCACCAGAGGAATATCGTAGCCCTCTTCCTTCATTCTCTTTAGTGGGGAAACCGCAAAATCAGGCGTCCCCATATAAACAATTTTCATGATGCCTCCTATCTCCGTTTATTCGTCGTCGACATAGATTTCCTGTACATCCAGAGCCTTGTTTACAAAGAGAACCCCTTCCAGATGGTCGTATTCATGGGATAGCGCCACAGCCAGCAATTCCGTTCCTTCAACCTGGATTTCATTGCCATCCCGGTCCAAACCTTTCATTTTTATAAAGGCAGGTCTTTCCACTGTGCCGATATAACCGGGGACACTTAGGCAGCCTTCATCCCCGGTCTGAATTCCGTTCTCCTCCAGAATCTCAGGGTTGATCAATTCGTAAACCTCATCGTTAACTTCCACAACAAAGACGCGGCGCAATACCCCTACCTGGGGAGCAGCCAGTCCGACACCGTCATTGGCGCGCATGGTTTCAATCATGTCGTCCAACAGGGATTTTATCTTCTCGTTGACCTGGGGTACTTCTTTTGCCCTCTTGGTGAGGATGTCATCGCCTTCCTTTACTATGTTACGCAATGCCATTTATGTTACTCCTTACACTCTCTCTATAAAAAACTAAAAGGGTTTACATCGATTGAAAAGTTCCATATACCCTGCTTCTCTCTATTCACTTTGGCCTTTATTTTCCAGAGGGCGGCCCCGTAGGTTTGCTGATGTTCCGGCGGACACTTTATGAAAAGTTGATACCTGCATTGGCCGTCAACTTTGGTGATGGGCGCCGGTTTTGGTCCCAATATGTTTGGTGCCTGATCCTTGCCGACCCTGCGCAAAAAAGATTCTTTGATCTTCTGTGCTCCCCTTGCAGCTTCCTCTTCGCTCTCTGCTGCCAATCCTATACACAACAGGTCACAGTAAGGCGGATAGCCGATTTGTTCCCTGATCCTTATTTCTGTTTCATAGAACGTCTCGTAATCCTGGCCCGAAGCCATCTGGATCGCATAGTGTTCCGGCGTGTAGCTTTGGATTACCACTCTTCCGGATTTTGTCCCTCTTCCCGCTCTGCCGGCCGCTTGTGTAATCAATTGGAATGTACGTTCTGCAGACCGGTAATCCGGTATATTCAAGGAAATGTCGGCTGCCACGATGCCCACCAGTCCCACATTGCTGAAATCCAACCTCATGCAATTCCGGGAAAAGCGTGGCATAAATACAGTCTTCCCCTTTGCAAATCGGTTGAGGATGGCTTCGATACTCCCTTTGCCCTTTGACGTATCCAGATCGAGGCGCTGGATTGCCGCGTCCGGAAAGGCTTCTTTCGCCAGTTCTTCTACTTTTTCGGTGCCGGTTCCGAAATAGCGTATGTATTTGCTGTCGCATTCGGGGCAAGCGGAAGGTACTTTAGCTCTTCTTCCGCAGAAGTGGCAGATGGCATCCCCTTCCGCCTTGTGATAGGTCATGGAAATACCGCATTCCGTGCAACGCATCACATAGCCACAGCTCCTGCAGGACAGAAAAGTAGCATAGCCCCTTCGGTTTAAGAAAAGGATGATTTGCCGCTTTTCAGCCAGACAAGCAACAATTTGCCGATACAACGCTTCGCTGAATACGCTTTTGTTTCCCTGCTTCAGCTCTTCTCTCATGTCAACTACATCCACTTCAGGCAAGGGCACTTGGTTGTAGCGGGTGGTTAGCTGAAGTTTCTCGTATTCGCCCTTCGATGCGCGATAGGTTGAAATCAATGAAGGGGTAGCACTGCCCAAAAGGACAATACCCCCAAACCGCCGTGCCCGTTCAATGGCTACCTCTATCGTGTCATATTTCGGGGTCATATCCGATTTGTATGTAGTTTCGTGCTCCTCATCCAGAATTACAACCCCAAGGTTTTCAACCGGTGCGAATACTGCCGACCTGGCACCTATGACGACCTTTGCGTCACCGTTTTTAATTCGCATCCATTGATCATAGCGTTCACCGGATGAAAGTTTGCTATGCAGTACCGCCAAATGCTCCGTGCCGAACCTTTCTTGAAAGCGACGGATAGTCTGCGTTGTCAAGGATATTTCCGGAACCAGCATGATAGCAGTTTTCTGAAGCCGGAGACATTCTTCGATGACCCTGATGTAGGTCTCCGTCTTGCCGCTACTGGTGACGCCATGGATCAGAAAAACTTTATGTACACCGCGGTTTACGGAAGGAACAATCGACTCTACTACTTTTCTCTGCTCTTCCGTCAAATCCGGAGGAGCAATCGCTTCTACTTCTTTTCCTTCAAATATGTCCTTGCGGGCTTTTCTCTTTGCCGCCGCCCCCACTGGGGCAAAGCATTTGATTGCTTCAATATATCTGCAAAAATAACGCTGTTTCATCCACTCGCAGACTTTTATGGCATCAGTAGGAAGTGAGATCAACGGATCCTTTTCCACGATATATTTATATTTCTTTATTCGGGGATCCGGTCCCTCTGCAAAGGAGTGAACATATGCGCTGCACTTACGATTATACCTGGCAAAAGGGACCGTCACCTTGTCGCCGGGTTTCAATCCTTCGATCTCGGAGCCGTAGGTATAGAGCATGTCCGTATTATCCGTGTTATTATCGATGATCAGGTTCACATATTCCATTACCGTCTCCAATAGGGATAGCTGTTATAGCAGGTATATCTTGTTCTCTGCGCAGGTTCGTATCATATCCTCGGGCCAGATTGCCGCCTGTACCTCTCCGATATGGGCTTTCCTCAAAAAGTACATGCAGAGTCTGGATTGGCCGATGCCTCCGCCGATGGAAAGTGGCAGTTCACCACTGCAGATCTGCTGATGGAATTCCATTTTAAGCCGATCCATCTCTCCCGCCATTTTTAACTGGCGGACTAAGGACTCTTCGTCAACTCTTATACCCATAGACGTGATCTCAAAAGCACATTCCAGAACTTCGTTCCACAATATGATGTCACCGTTCAGATCCCAGTCATCGTAATCTGGAGCTCTGCCATCATGCCGTTGGCCGGATTTTAATATTCCCCCGATTTTGGAGATAAATACGGCTCTCTTCTCCTTGGCGATTGCATCTTCACGATCTTTCGGGCTCAAGTCCGGATACCGGTCCGCTAGTTCCTGTGCTGTGATGAAGAAGATCTCGTTGGGCAGCTCCGTCCGCAGTTCTCGATACAAGCGGTTTACATAATCACCCAGGTTTTTCACTGCGTTATATATGGCAACCACCGTCTCTATTAGGTACTCGTCGTTTCGGTCTTCCTTCCTAACCACCTTTTCCCAATCCCATTGGTCCACATAAACGGAGTGGAGGTTGTCCAGATCCTCATCCCTGCGGAGAGCGTTCATATCCGTGTAGATGCCTTTGCCGGGCTTGATGCCGTAACGGGCAAGGGCGCCCCTCTTCCATTTAGCCAAGGATTGGGGGACCTCCGCCACCATTTCATTCATATCCTTAATGGTAAAGGAGACCGTCCTCTCCACGCCGTTGAGATTATCGTTCAGACCTTTTGCGGGATCTACCAGCAAGGGGGCGGATACTCTTCGAAGCTCCAGCCCATAGGCCAACTCCTGTTGGAAGAAATCTTTAATCTTTTTTATGGCCCTCTGGGTTTCCATCAAATCCAAAGGAGACTCATAACCTTTTGGAATAATCAATTTACCTGCCATCAATACACCTCTTTTACTTAACTATTTTTGAATACTCACATCCGCAATAGTTCTGCCGATAGAGTTCATATTCACGGGATAGTTGTATGGATCTTTGGAAGCCGCCCTTTTTTTTGAAATCTGCATCCAGAAATGCAACATCGCCACAGGAAGCCAAACGCTTGCCCATTTGAGAAATCAGGGTATAGTCCTTATGAGGACTTACAGAAAGGGTGGTTCCGAAGCAGTCAAAACCCAAGTCCAGGGCCTGGTCTGCCGTTTTGGAAAGACGGAACTGAAAGCATGCGTCACAGCGTTTTCCTCCTTCAGGCTCCGATTCCAGCCCGGTGATTGCCTGATAAAAACCCTCTGTATTGTAGGGTCCTTCCAGAAACTCCACATATGTTTCTGCAGATTGACCCGAATTGTACCGCTGTAAAAACTGAAGCTGTGCAGCCTTTCTCATTTCATATTCAAGGGGATCGGTGATGTTGGGGTTAAAGAAAAACAAAGTGATATCATACTCCACGGCAAGTCGCTCAACCACCGCGGTGCTACATGGCCCACAGCAACTGTGGAGCAATAGTCTCTGTTTCTCCCCCATGGATCCCCCGTCCCTCTCCTGCGCTCTGATTACCTAAATGAAACATATCCTATGATCTCTCAATTTTATTATATTCAGCAAGGCCCTTCCCTAAAATTGAAATCGCTCTCTTTAATAATTCACATCTTATAATAAAGGCTATGCGAACTTCATCCTTTCCAAGGCCTTCCGTGGCATAAAACCCTTCTCCGGGAGCTGCCATAATCGTCTCTCCCTCATCGTCAAACTCCTCAAGCATCCAGATGAGAAAGTCCGTCGCGTCCGTTACGGGCAGCTTGCACATCATATAAAATGCCCCTTCCGGTTTGTGGCATTTGAGACCCGGAATTTTCAGCAGGGCTTCGTAGGCCGTATCTCTCCGCTTTTCGTATTCAACTCTTTCCTCATCTATGACCCTAAATCCTGTAGAATAGAGTCCTACCGCGCCGTGCTGCTCCAACGTAGACACAGAAAGACGGCCCTGGCAACACTTGAAGATAATGTTATAGAGTTCCTCATTCTTAGTTATCACCGCTCCGATTCGCGCTCCACAAGCACTGAATCTCTTGGATACGCTGTCTATAATCACCAATCTGTCGTGAACATCTTCAAGGTAACCGAAGCTGGAGATCTCTCTCCCATCGAAAACGATTTCCCGATACACTTCATCGGAAATGATATAAAGGTCATGCTCCTTTGCAACGTCCGCTATCGTGCGAAGCTCCTCCGGAGTCAGTACAGCACCTGTGGGGTTTCCCGGATTGGTCACTATAATGCCCTTGGTCCGCTCTGTAATCTTTGACTCCAGGGCTTCTCTTTCGATATGAAAGCCATTATCCACATTGGTCGTAACAGGAATGGGAATACCGCCGGACATGGTAAAACAGGTGTTGTAATTGGAATAGTAGGGTTCAAATACAATATACTCGTCACCTGGATCGGTCATTGCAAGCATAGTTAGGAGAATCGCTTCCGATCCTCCCGTGGTGATTGCGATATGATTGGAGTTGAAGCTAAAGCCGTGAGCCTGATAATATGTCTCCATCGCGGTGAGTAGCTCCGGTATCCCCTGCGAAGGCATGTACTCAACTGTGTGTTCGTCAAAGGCTCTTATATAATCATAATACTCCCGGGGCACAGGAAGATCAGGTTGTCCGATGTTGAGGTGGTATACCTTTTTTCCCGCTGCTTTGGCAGCCTCTGCGTATTGTGTCAGTTTTCTGATGGAGGAAACCTCCATATTTTCCATAGTTGTAGATAGTTTTTTCATAGAATCCACCTCCTTTTGCTGTATTATGTGTAGTCTTCTGAATTCTATCGGAGTATTGTACCACAATTCCCCTATCATAACAAGAATAACAAAAGCACATCGTCTGAAAGCGGTGTGCTTTGATAATCCACAGGAATTAATTTATTTAAGGAGCTTATCGCCTACTCTGCCGTCATTGTAATGCTTACGGCACAGGGATATGTACATATCGTTGCCACCGATCACGATCTGCTCTCCTGTCTTTACGAACTTACCGTCTACAATTCTAGCAACCATAGTGGCTTTTCTTCCGCACCAGCAAATCGTTTTAATCTCTTCAATCTTGTCTGCATAGACCAGCATGTAATAGGAGCCCTCGAAGAGTTCGTTGCGGAAATCATTTTTCAGTCCATAAGCAAGAACAGGAGTGTCATAGCTGTCAACGATCTCAACCAGTTCCTGCACATGGTGCTTCCTCAAAAACTGACATTCATCCACCAGGACGCAGTCGATTTTTTCCTCTGCATTTTCCTCCATGAAAAGCTTCAAAAGGTTGGTATCATCGTTTACTATAATAGCCTCACGGCTGACGCCGATTCTCGAGCTCACGACTCCCTTTCCAAACCGGTCGTCCACGCCGGGAACCAGTACCAACACTCGCTTTCCCCGCTCTTCATAATTGTAGGCAACCTTAATCAATTCTATGGATTTGCCCGCATTCATCGTGCTGTATCTGTAATAAAGCTGTGCCATGTTATACTCCTGTGCTTTCTGCGTTTGTTCGTGTGTTTCATCGGTTCTTTTCCGGAGATCTAACGATTTATTGTATCATACTCGATCAAATCTGTAAAAGATTACTGTTCATCCCGGATAGCAACCCAATACTTCCAGGTAACCGCAGGAGGCAGCAGCGTTCCACAGTCCTCTCTGGACCGGTTCATCGTCAATATTTCCAACAAGCTCTGCAAAGAAGCAGTATTTATCTCCCATCATAGGCCTTGATTCAATACGGCTCAGATTGATCCCCGCAGCCATAAAGCGGAACAGCACCTCACAGAGTGCTCCGCTCCTGTGTGAAGTGCGAAAGGTTATGCTCACAGTATCACAGGAAGAATCATACTCCGGCTTATCGGCAATGGCTATAAAACGCGTACTGTTGCTCTGATCATCCGTAATGTTTTCTACAAGCACTTCCAGGCCGTTAAGCTCAGCCGCCCGTTTGGAGCCTATTGCCGCGTATCTCTTTTCACCTTTTTCGGCTACCTGGCTTGCCGCCACTGCGGTATTTCTGCACTCTATCAAGTCCCAGGATTGTTTTTTCAGATAAGCACTGCACTGATTCAGACCTTCCGGATGGGACAATACCTCACGGATGTCTGATAGTTTCGTACCTGGGACCGCCATCAGGCAATGATCTACCCGAACGCGGGTCTGGCCCACGATATAACAGCCGTATTTCCGTAACAAGTCATAGGTTTCACCGATTGCTCCCGTCTTGGAATTTTCGATGGGGACAGAGCCATAGTTAACTTCTTTGTTTTTCACGGCGGCAAAAACATCTTCAAATGTTCTCATATTCTTTCTTTCCGCTTCCGGAAAGAGGTTCAGGGATGCCTGTTCGCCCCAGGCTCCCGGGAGCCCCTGATATGCAGTGCTAATTGGTCCCCTTGCAGGCGTCCTTGGAGGAGGTAGTAAAGGGTCTTCACTACTGTCGAAGAGAAGCTTACGTTGCCGAAATTTGGACAAGCTCAGGAGTGTGTGTACAAAAGTTACAACCTCTCCTCTGTATTCATCCTTTGTACTTTCCAACGCTCTTTCGACAATCTGTTGCTCCCTGCTCTCATCCACAGTGGGCATATTTTCCGATCTTTTCGCCTCTGCGACTTCGTCAATGAGCGCCATCCTCTCCTGCAGGAGCCCTACAAGCTTGCTATCCAGGGCATCCAGCTCTCCCCTTACCTTCGTTATGATATCTTTATTTCCCATTCTGCTTCCTCCTAAATATGTGGTTATTCTTTGATTGCCTCTCTGACTCGGTTTATCCTCTTCATCAGGCGATGGAAGACTTCCGGGGTGATGGACTGCTGTCCGTCGCAGAGAGCCTTCTGGGGCATATTGTGGACCTCAATAATCAGACCGTCGGCACCTGCTGCAACTGCAGCCAGAGCAAGGGGCTCAACTAACTGCCAATGCCCTGTTCCGTGAGAGGGGTCCGCTATCACAGGAAGATGGCTTTTCTGCTTCAGTACCGGAATCGCGGATAGGTCAAGCGTATTCCTCGTAGCCGTTTCAAAAGTCCGTATGCCTCTTTCACATAGGATCACTTGGTCAGTGCCTCCTTTTATGAGGTATTCCGCAGACATTAGGAGTTCTTCAAAAGTAGAAGAAAGGCCTCTCTTCAGCAATACGGGCTTCTTAAGCCGTCCCACTTCCACGAGCAGACTGAAGTTCTGCATGTTTCTCGCTCCGATTTGAATCACGTCCACATCTTCCGCAAAAGCCTCAAGATGATCTTGAGAGAGGATTTCGGATACGATGGGCAGTCCCGTCTTCTGCCTTGCGGCTTTCAGCAACTCTAGCCCATCCAGTCCTAATCCATGGAAGGCATAGGGAGAGCTCCGGGGCTTAAAAGCACCTCCTCTGAGAAATCCGGCGCCGGACTTTGCGATATCCCGGGCTATGGATAGGATCTGGTCTTCACTCTCAACGGAGCAAGGCCCTGCTATTACAGAAAAATGTCCTCCGCCTATCTTAGCCGACTCCACCCCAACCACTGTGTCATGGGGATGAAACCGTCTACCCGCCAGTTTGTAGGGTTCTCTCACCGTCAGCACGGACTCCACGATGTCTGCCCTGCTTATGGTGTCCGGAGGCACGGTGGAGGTTTCTCCTGCCAGCCCGAGCATCCGGGCCGTTCCTCCCTTGATATCCTGTACGATAATTCCTTGGTTTTCTATGCTGCTCTTCAGCTGTTCTATGGACTGTTCCGTTGCATCCGGTTTGATTACGATGATCATAACCCCTCCACCTTTCCTCTCAGATTGTCGATGATCCTATTGTATGCTTTCGCCCTCATTATCTCCGCCCCAAGATAGAGTCTATCTGCCTCTAAAGCTTGTTCAATGAGCATGTTGATGCCTCCCAAGGTGCGAAGCCCTCTCTTCTCTGCCTCCATAAGTAATGTGGTCTTGGCAGGGCTGTATATCAGATCGCAAAGAATGGCATCTTCCCTCACACTGTCCAGAAAGTGAAAGTGGGAAAAACCTTCCGCTAGGCCTTCCATTCCCAAAGGTGTGGCATTGATGATAATGCGAGAATTCCATTCACTCCCATCACCATCCATGCCCAAGAAGGGATGCAGACCGGTGGCTATCCCATAGTTCTCTGTTATCTTCCTTGCTATATCCCCGGCTTTGCTAAGGTCCCGGGCCACAAGGTGCAGTTCGCTTGCCCCTTCTCTAGCTGCTCTCATAGCGATGGTGACCGCTGCTCCCCCCGAGCCGATAATCGTTACCGCAGAACCTCTGAAACTCTCTCCTGTGGATGCAAGTGCACTTGCAAAGCCCTTCCCGTCTGTACTGTAGCCCCAAAGTTCTCCCTTCTTCCTCACCACGGTGTTGACGGACCCAAGTTCTCCCGCTTCTTTATCTATGCGGTCCAACAAGGGGATGATAGCTTTTTTGTGGGGCATGGTCACATTGAAGCCTTTCAATCCACTTTCTCGAATCCCGGTAAACCACTGAGGAAGCTCTTCCCTTGTCACTCTGCTTCTCTCATAGGATAGTGATTTGAGAAAGGGCTGCATAGCTGGTAAGTGGATATCCGGGGATAGACTGTGAGCAATAGGGTCACCGATCACTGCCAGGCGCGTATCCCTTTGCTCTAAACAGGAAACGTGGGTTAGCCGGCTAAGAACTACGCTTGGTCGACCATCGCATCTCACCTGAAAATCCGCATACTTCTCATAAAGGGGAAGTCTTTCGTAATATTGCTCAAACAACTTCTCCGGTGCTTTGCTCAAGAGGGGTCGGCTCTCCAAATTTACTATGTTTAATATATCCTTAACCTGTCTGTTCATGAATATCGTGATGCCGTTCTGCGATAGCAGTTCCATGTTGATGTCTTTTAGCACTGCGCCGCCACCACAAGCGATGATAGCGCCATTGCTTCCGGATATGGCTTTTACAGCCTCCGTCTCTGCCTGACGAAATCCTTCCTCTCCCCGTGATTCAAAAATTTGTGATATGCTCAACCCTTCCCGTTCCTGTATCAGGGCGTCGAGATCGATGAACTCTCGTGACAGGCGATGGGCAAGTCGCTTCCCCATGCCGGTTTTGCCACTGCCGGATATGCCTATCAAAACGACGTTTTTCAATCTTGCCACCCGACTTCTAGGATGCTGTCCATTAAGCAGATGGCCAGTGCGGATTCTACTACTACCACCGCTCGGGGTACGATGCAAGGATCATGTCGTCCCGTTACCCTTACCATTCTGTTTTCTCCGGCGGAAAGATCCACTGTGTTCTGTGATTTGCCAATGGATGCCGTGGGTCTGAAGACTGTATTGAATAGGATGGGCATGCCGTTGGTGAGGCCACCGTTGAAGCCGCCGCTGTGATTTGTCCGCATTACAATGTCTGAACTTTCATAGTAGAATGCATCATTTGCTTCGCTTCCCCGCATTTTAGCCATCTCAAAGCCGAGTCCAAACTCAATGCCTTTCGTTGCCGGAATGGAAAATACCAAGGAGGCAAGGTTGCTTTCCAGGGATTCGAAAAAGGGCGATCCAAGACCGGCGGAATGACCTACGGCAGCACATTCTACAATTCCTCCGACAGAGTCTTTTTCTTCTACGGCCT
>CAYLVS010000013.1:0-15648 GCA_964387185.1 uncultured Oscillospiraceae bacterium
ATGCGGTTAAGCATAGTAATAATCGTATGCTTGCTCCAGCCTGTGGATTCTTTCAGAGCAGCCGTAAGATTGGTAATGGTCTTTGGAGCGGCTTCCCATAGCACATTCATGATATTCCATTCCCCGTCCGATAAACTGATTCGTTTCATTTGACAACCCCTTTTGAAACATAAGTAGACGCCTGTTTACCTAAAGATACTACATAGGTAAACACATGTCAACCTATTATTTCACGGTATCAAGTTTGTGTCTATATTTATGTGGATTCTCAATAAGCCTCCAACATCTATTTACCTGCAAGAATATTATTCCATATGTATTGGATTGCAAAGTTGAAAATAATAGGTTCATATCACATCTAGTGTGGTAGTTTTAGGCCTAAATACTGGTTATTAACGTCCAAAATCCTGCTTTTACAGTGGCGAATAGGCTTAATCAATTTAGCTTATAAAGTTATTGGGTCTATTTAATCAAAAATAATAGGCCCATATCACATCTAATGTATCAACTTTAAGCCTAAGTATCGGATATTAAGGCTCAGAATCCTGTTTCAGTAGTCGGAAATAGGTGTAGGTAAGCTAAATTATATTGTAATTAGACCTATATAAAGGGCTTGACCAAATTCTACACACTCAACTCTTAAAGCGGACAGTTGCTCCTGATATGCCTCGGAGCAACTGGTGTTTGATCTCTTTGACGTTTGTCCTCTTAGGTATCTGGCATTTACTTATGGGGCAAAATATGAATGGCTTCTCTTTTCGCATCCATTACCGCCTCCCAAAAGGCTTCGGCAAGGGTAGGATGAGCATGTATGGTTTCACCGATCTGTTCAATTGTAAGGCCTTGTTGTATTGCCAATGTCCCTTCAGGAATCAGATCACTGGCGTGTGGTCCGATAATGTGCGCCCCAAGGATTCTGTGGGTCGACCTGTCTGCAATTATTTTTATAAACCCATCCGTTTCACCTAATGTCATGGCCTTACCGTTAGCCGCAAATATGGATTTACCAACCAGATAATCTACATTTCTTTCCTTTGCCTGTTCTTCCGTCATTCCCACCGTGGCGACTTCCGGGAATGAGAAAACGCAGGAAGGTACTGCATCGTAGTTTAGGGACGCACTGCTACCATTGATTTTTTCCACACAGACCTTTCCTTCTTCTGATGCCACATGGGCCAGCATTTGTCCGCCGATAACGTCCCCGATTGCGTAGATCCCCGGGGCTGATGTTTCATAGTTTTCATTAACTTTGATGCCTTTGGCATCGTAATCTATCCCTGCCGCTTCCAAATTTAATCCGGCTATATTCGGCAATCTGCCGGCGGCATTTAGCAACAGGTCACAGGAGTATTCCTTAATGCCTTTGTCCGTGTCTGTTATTATTTTAATCCCATCATCAACTTCAACAACTTCTTTAATTTTGACCCCAACATCAAACTGTATCTTTTTTTTCCGGAAGAAAAAGGCTAGGCGCTTTGAAAGGTCTTCATCCAAACTTCTTATTAGCCGCGGTCTGTACTTTATTATAGTAACTTCGGCGCCGAAGGATGCAAATATGCACGCAAATTCCACACCCACTACGCCTCCTCCGTATACCACCATCCTTTTCGGAACGTAATCCAGATCCAGTGCCTCATCGCTGGAAATCACTTTTGCCGAGTCCATGCCGGGTTCCGGCATGACCGAGGGAACAGAGCCTGTAGCGATAATAATTCGGTCAGCCTTTTTAGTAGTGGTTTCACCTTCCTCCGATACCACCTCAAGAGTATTGCTGCTGACAAACCTGGCCTCTCCTTTTATTATACGGATTTTATTGCCCGCGAGGAGCTGCTCCGTACCGGCACGCACCTTCTCTACGATGTCTTCTTTGCGGGACTGTACCTTGGTCATATCAAAGCTGTAGTCAGACAGCTCAACCCCAAAATCACTCACATTCCGCAATGCGTTTAGAGTTTCCGCATTCTTATACAATGCCTTCGTGGGGATACATCCCCGGTTTAAGCAGGTTCCGCCGATCTTGTCTTTTTCTATAATGGCTACTTGAAAGCCCAACTGAGCCGCTCTTATTGCCGCAACATATCCACCGGGACCTCCGCCGATAATAATCAAGTTTTTATCCACCTTTATCACCTCGTGTTTCTCGATACTAAAGAATATCATCCAATAGTATGTTCATTCAATAGTTTTACAATTATTCTCCAAGAGGCTTGTATCATGATTTTAATCTTGTTAGCGATTCTAAATCTTTCCACTCACCAAACGCCCCTGCTTACATAGATTGTGATGAGGTGATGATTTTTGAATTCTTCCGAATTAACTGCATTAATTTCGGCTCTTGCCATAGTTATTGCCGACAGTATCTCAAATAACGATACAATCTCTACAGCGAGGGCGAAAGCAGGGAGTTAATGACAAGATAAACTTTTCTGTTTCTATAACGTTCGTATCGTTGGAGGCCAATACATAAAGGAATGGGGATCATACATATTCCAAGACCTCACCTTCCGCAACCAGGCAGGCGTGACCTGTCAAATAAAGTCCGCTTATGCCGTCTTCTTTTTTGACGACGGTAACGAGTAGTTCTCCGCCGGGAACGTTGATATTTGTGTTATCCCCGGCCACTTTACCAGCTAGGGTGAGCACTGCTGTTGTTGCTCCCGCCCCTGTACCACAAGCCAGAGTAAAATCTTCGATACCGCGCTCATAGGTCATTGCGCGGACTTCGTTTTCCCCGATTACCTCATAGAAGTTGACATTTGTTCCTTTGGGAAATGCAGCATGATACCGAAGTGTACGGGCTAGTTCAAGGAAATTCTTTTGCTCTTCGAAACGCAATCCCTCCGTCTTGACCGTGATATGCGGCAGACCGGGGTGCCCCAGTTCAACGTAAGAATATTGTATCTCCCGATTTAGCACGGTAATATGACAGTCCGGCTTCAACGTGGTAATATCCGGCAGCTGTATTTTATATAGCTGAGAACCAAGACGCCAACCGTAGACAATTCCCGAAGGGGTATCGATTTTCTGAGTCTCGCCTGCCAGCTTATTCTCCCAGGCATAACGGGCAATGCAGCGGGCACCGTTGCCGCACATTTCACCCCGGCTTCCATCGGCGTTGTAAAATCGCATTTTAATATCGCAATTGTGCTCAGGAAAGTCTACCGCCATCAATCCGTCTGCGCCGATGGATAATCTTCTGTTGCATAAGGATTTGGCCAAATCCCCCAGTTCGGAGACCGGTATTTTTTCTATCATGTTATTAAGGATAATAAAATCATTGCCCGCTCCATGCATCTTGGTAAATTTCATAACCCCTCCTATTTCTCCTGCTTTCCTTGATCAGTACCGCGGCAAGAGCTAGATTCCTGCTATTACTAGAGGCCATTTCGATCCATTTACCTGTTGTAGAGCCCCGCCGTATAAGCGATTCTTTCCGCAAGTGCTTGCGTCAGCTGGCCCTTCGCCAGTCTCCACTGCCAGTTGCCCCCCAGCGTTCCGGGTTTATTGATGCGGGCGGTGCCCGGCAAATTCAAATAGTCTTGCATCTGCACGATACAAAGATTCGCCACAGAGCCCATCGCTCCGCGGATAAAACCCCGGTCCCATCCCTCTTCCTCAGATAGTCCTAAATATTTCCTGGCATAATCCAGCTCACCTTCGCTGGATTCTTTCTCCAGCCAGTCTCTGGCGGTGGTGTTGTCATGGGTTCCCGTATAGACTACCGTGTTAGGCTCGTACATATGAGGCAGATAATGACAGCGATTTCCTGAGCCAAAGGCAAACTGTAGCACCTTCATGCCCGGGAATCCCGATTCTTCCACCATTCGGTGAACTTCCTCCGTCAGAAACCCCAGATCTTCCGCTATGAAAAAAAGGTCGGGAAAGCATTCCTTTATACCCTCGATGAAGTCCATCCCGGGCCCCCGCATCCACTTTCCATTGACGGCAGTTTCCTCTCCGTAAGGGATGCTCCAGTAGCTCTCCAGTCCCCGGAAGTGATCCAGCCGGATGATGTCGAAGAGCTCCGCTGTTGCACCGATGCGGTTCATCCACCAGGCGTAGCCGTCCTCTTTCATGGCATCCCAGTGGTAAAGGGGATTCCCCCAAAGCTGTCCGGTTTCTGAAAAGCCGTCCGGCGGTACACCGCCAACCTCGGTAGGAAAGCCATGTTCATCCAGCTTTAGACAGCAGGATCCAGTCCATGCGTCGGCAGAGTCCAGAGAAACGTAAATAGGAAGATCCCCGATAATCCTTATGCCCTTCTCCCTGCCATAAGACCGAAGTTCCTGCCACTGGGTAAAGAAAAGGTACTGGACAAAGGTATGATAGGGAATCTCCTCACCTAGCAACTGCTTGTATCCTGCTATTGCCTCAGGCAAGCGCAGTCTGATCCCTTCGTCCTCCCATTCCAGCCAGGATTTCATCTGAAAGTGTTCTTTCAGGGCCATAAAAAATGCGTAGTCCTCCAGCCATTCTCCGTGGGTTCGGCAAAATTCACGAAAGGGACCATCATTCAAGCGGCCCTCTTGCACTTTTGCGCCATAAGCGGTAAAGGCTTTCCGTAGCAAGGGCATTCTTTCGTTATATAAAGTTACGTAATCCACCTTTGTGGGATCTCCGCCCCAATACATTTCCTTCAGCTCTCTGCCATTGAGCAAGCCATCTTCCGCTAATAGGTCAAGATCAATGAACAAGGGGTTCCCGGCAAAAGTAGAAAAGCATTGGTAGGGTGAGTCTCCAAAACCCGTTGGGCCCAAGGGCAACACCTGCCAGTACTTCTGACCGGCATGACTGAGGAAATCAATAAAATTATATGCCTCGCTGCCAAAGGTTCCAATACCATAAGCAGAGGGGAGGGAGAAAATCGGAAGTAAAATTCCGCTGCTGCGTTCCATAACCGTTTCCTTTCAAACCAACCACGGGGTCTGTCCCTTTGGTTGATTTTGCCTCCACGGGGTCTGTCCCTGTGGTTGTTATTGCAGTTCGAACATGCCGGCGTACAATTGGTAGTACTTTCCCCTCTGTGCCAACAGTTCATCGTGGTCACCCCGCTCGATGATCCTTCCATGTTCCAGCACCAATATGGCATCCGCATTGCGGACCGTGGACAGTCGATGGGCGATGACGAATACGGTCCGGCATTCCATTAGTCGATCCATGCCCTTTTCTATGAGGGCCTCCGTTCGTGTATCGATGGAGCTGGTAGCTTCATCAAGAACCAGCACCGGCGGATCCGCAACTGCCGCCCTTGCGATAGCCAACAGCTGCCGCTGCCCCTGAGACAGGTTGGCGCCGTCGGCTGTCAACACGGTATTATATCCTTCCGGCAAATGCTTGATAAACGTATGGGCATTGGCCAGCTTCGCCGCCCGGATCACGTCCTCATCGGAAGCGCTGTTATTGCCGTAGCGAATGTTCTCCATTACGGTTCCGGTAAATAGATGTGTATCCTGAAGTACCATACCCAGGGAGCTTCGCAGGTCGTCCTTTCGCATGCGGTCCACAGGGATCCCATCGTAGACGATTCTCCCCTGTTCGATATCGTAGAAGCGATTCAGCAGATTGGTAATAGTCGTCTTGCCGGCTCCCGTAGAGCCCACAAGCGCTATTTTCTGCCCGGGCTTGGCGTAAAAAGACACATCATCCAGGACCGTATTTTCACCGTCGTAGCTGAAGGTTACATCTTCGAAACGCACATCCCCCTGCAGCCTGACATATTGGAAACGACCATCGTCCTTGGGTACTTTCCAAGCCCATCGGCCGGTACGGGCAGCGCACTCCGATACAGCGTCACTGTCGTCCCCATGCTCAATATTAACCAGTATCACATCTCCATGATCCGACTCCGGTTCCTCATCGATGAGCTTAAATATTCGTTCCGCTCCTGCCAGAGCGCTCAACACAGAGTTGAACAATTGGGACAGCTGCGTTATAGGTTGAGCAAAAGAGCGGGTGTACTGTAAAAAGGATGCTATGGTCCCCAGGTCCATTCTTCCCGCGATAGCCAATGCCGCCCCGGAAGCCGCCGTAACGGCATAGAGCACATAAGACAAATTGCTCATGATAGGCATCAGAATGTTTGCAAAGGTATTGGCACTGGTCGCCGCTTTACAGAGCTCACCGTTTCTCCGGTCAAATCCTTCTAAAACAGCTTTCTCGTGAGAAAAGACCTTTACCACCTTCTGTCCTTCAATCATTTCCTCAACGTAACCGTTGACCTTGCCCATAGCTTCCTGCTGGCGCTTGAAGAAGGTGGATGTCCGTTTTCCGATTTTAGCGATGACAAAGAACATGATAATGAGCATGGCAATCACCAGCAGGGTCAGCCAGGGACTCAAAATCACCATCATAACAAAGACTCCGATCACTGTGATTCCGGAGGAAATAAGTTGGGGAACACCCTGAGACATCATCTCACGTAAGGTATCCGTGTCATTTGTAAAGTGACTCATAAGCTCACCGTGTGAATGGGTGTCGAAATGGCTTATGGGGAGCCTCTCCATGTGGGTGAACAAATCGTTGCGAATTTGGTACAGCGTTCCGGTAGCGATGTTTATCATGAGTCGGCTGTAGACATAAGTCGAGATGGCTCCCGCCACATAAATAGCCCCCATTAGAGAAAGCATGGCCGCGAGCCCGGACAAATCCGGATTCTCTTTTCCGATAAAAGGCACAATGTACTCATTGATCAAGGGCTTGAGGAAATAGGTCCCCGCCACGCCGGCGACGGCACTGGCAACGATGGCAAACACAACAATAATGAGCTGCGGGCGGTAATGTTCCATGTAAGAAAGCGTTCGCTTAACGGTCTTCTTCACATCCTCAGGTTTCTTCATAACGCGCGAGCGGTCGTGTGGTCCCGCCATATCAAGCCACCCCCCTTTGTTGAGATTCGTATACCTCTCTGTAGATGAGGTTTGTCTTCAATAATTCTTCATGTGTGCCCACTGCATCAATTCGGCCATCGTCCATGACGACGATCTTGTCGGCATCCATTACAGAGGCAATTCGCTGGGCTATAATAATCGTGGTCGTATCCACCAACTTTTCGGACAGAGCGGCGCGAATCTTGCTGTCTGTGTTGGTGTCCACAGCACTGGTACTGTCATCGAGGATTATGACCTTGGGCTTCTTAAGCAGAGCTCTTGCGATGGAAAGCCGCTGTTTCTGACCGCCGGAGAGGTTGACACCTCCCTGGCCTAACACAGTATCGTAACCGTCAGGAAAAGAGATGATAAAATCATGAGCCGCGGCAGCTTTACAGGCCTCTTGTATCTCTTCATCCGATGCGTCTTGGTCTCCCCATTTTAGGTTTTCTCTGATCGTGCCGGAAAAGAGAACATTTTTTTGGAGCACCATAGCAACGGAATCCCGCAGAGTTTTTAACGGATAATCTCTCACATCGATGCCTCCAAGCGTCACTCTGCCGGCCTGCACATCATAGAGCCTTGGGATCAACTGAACGAGGGTGGTCTTCCCCGAACCCGTTCCGCCGATGATACCCACAGTTTCTCCTGCCCCAATGGAAAGGTCAATGTTCGATAGTACAAGGTTTTCCTCATCCTCTCCATAGCGGAAGGATACGCCATCGAAGCAAATGGAACCGTCTACTTCTGTGATTTCAGAGGCTGCAACTTCGTCGCGAATGGGAATCTCTTCTTCCAGCACTTCAAGAATTCTGGATACGGAGGCTTTGGAAATGACGATATTGATGAACACCATGGCCACCATCATCAAGGAAATTAGAATCTGCGTGACATAGCTGAGAAACCCCATGAGCTCCCCTGTCTGCATAGAGCCTGAGATAATCATGTTTCCGCCGAACCAGACAATGGCAATCATGCAGGTGTACATGACAAATTGCATGAGAGGCATGGTGAACACCACCAGCTTTTCTGCCCTTCTTTGGCTGTTCTGAAGGAGTTCCGCCGATTTTCTGAATTTCTCGTTCTCATCGCCTTCCCGCACGTAGGCCTTGACCACACGGATAGCGGTCAGGTTTTCCTGCACCGTAGCGTTCAGTTTGTCATAATGTTTGAGCATGATCTGAAATCTGGGGAAAGCTTTTGCCATAATGATTGCCAAGCCAATGGCCAGGAAAGGTATGGCCACAAAGAAAATCAACGATAGTCTGGCGTTGATATAAACAGCAATACCGGTGGCACAGACCAGCATCACCGGCGCTCTTACCAATATCCGTAGCATCATCATAAGCACGCTCTGCGTGTTGGTCACATCGGTGGTGAGGCGGGTAATGAGAGAGGCCGTGCCGAATTTATCCATGTTTGAAAAAGAGAACGCCTGAACCTTACCAAACAGACCATGCCGAAGGTTCTTAGCAAAGCCCATGGCGGCTACGGCGGCAAACCTCCCCGCGACGGCGCCAAACACCAACGCCAGCATGGCCATGAGCATCATCATCCCGCCAACAGTAAACACGTATTCCATATCACCGCCGGCGATGCCCACATCAATGATCTTCGCCATCAAATAGGGAATGAGAATCTCTAAAATGGTCTCCGCCACCACAGCCAAGGGGGCCAGGATCGCATATTTTCTATATTCACCTAAAAATGAAAACAGTTTTGTAATCATAATTCCTCCTAATTTCTAAGAAGAATATTGTATCACAAAAGCAACCAAAGGGACAGACCCCGTGGCTGTTCGCTAAGCAACTATGGTTCTTCCGGCAGATTGAGCAAAAAATCAAGTTGTACGTAGATTTATCTTAAATATCACCGTACAACTTGAATTTCTGTACAAATTGAGCTCTAAAACCGAGATATAACCGTACAACTTGAAATTTTGCACATTTGAAGGACATGCACCTATTTCACTAGTGCTACAATTACTGTCATATCGTCCTTTTCACGTAAGCCATACTTCTGTACGGCCCGGTTAATGATCAGGTCCGCCATGGTTTGCGGATCTTTGGACCGGATCTCAAGAATGGCATTTTTCACCCATTCCAAACCATCCGACCCTCTTTCTGCCTCTGTGATCCCATCGGACACGATAATGAGTTCGTCTCCCTTTCGAAGCTGTAGGGAAATGGACTCCACCGGAACCTTTTCAATGATTCCCAAAGGCAGAGCTGACATCTTTATGGCCTTTACCCCGTCGCACCGCTTGAGGAAACTGGCAGCGGCACCAATCTTGAAAATCCTGGCTCTTCCTGTATATAAATTGATAAATCCCATGTCCACCGTTGAAAATATCTCGTCGTCGGACTTGAGCAACAGAATTGAATTGACCATTCGAAGGGCAAGTTCAGCTTCAAATCCTGCTTTTATCAATTGGGATAGTGTGTTGACCGTGAGAGTGCTTTCCTCAGAGGCTCTCATACCCTGCCCCATACCGTCACTCAATGCGATGAGATATTCCCCTTCGCGAATCGATGTGCATAGGCAACTGTCGCCTGAAACCCGGCCTTCCTTCGCATAGTTTGACATGCCCGTCTGTAGTTCATATCTCAATCTTTTGGCTTGTAAAGGTTGGTATTCTGCGGATAATCCCGCCGCCATTTTTTCCATGGCTTTGGACATGCCTTTGAATTGTTGAGTCATAATATCTCTTGCGGGATGATAGGCTCCTGCACTGTTGCTGCAAAGTGCCAATTTTCCGAAGAGATCAGCGTAGTCCTTAACCTGTTCCTTTAGCTTTCGTCTGGCTTTGAGTTCATAATAATTGTCGTCCTGCCTGAGCATCGAAAGAAATCGAATCAGCTGATCCATCAGCCTTCCGGGTATCAAGACGAAAATAACTGCGGCGATGATAGGCTCGTAGACCGATACATATAATTCCGGAAAGCCTTTTAGCATACCAAAAACCAGCGCCAGCCCGACAAAACAAGTCCCTGCAATCAATCTGCGCCTCCCCCGAAGCAAGCCGGTCGCAGCACCGCAGCATCCTAGAATTCCTGCAAGCGCAGGAGTATCGTAAGTCATCAGCATGATAAGAAAGCCGGCTAAAATTCCCACCAGACCTCCTTCAGCAGGCCCCATGCTGTACCCTACCGCCAGAACCAATAGAAATGCCGTTATATGAAGCAGGGAAACCGGCCCGACCTGTGTAATTCCAACACCCCCCACGGAAAATAGAATGATGACTGAGAAAACCATTACTGTTTCCATAGGATTTTTTGCAGTTTCTATACCCTTCTCCACAAAGCGGAAAAAGAACCAAAACACATACGCGAGGGCTATCAGTATGAACAAATCCAATGCCATGGCCATTCCATCATACAGGAACAGAAGCCCTGCCAAAAGATAGTACAGAACCTTTGCGGAAACCATTAAAGCTGCCGCAACCAATGTTCGAAGGGTCAACGGAAACTTCCGAACCCAAGGCAACAGAAAGAAAATTGCGCATAGAAGTAGCGCCCCCATATCACCCAAATAGTCATAGCTTGTCCCCACTGCAGACAGCATTCCAAAACATAGGAACGGAAGTGCGTAAATATTGGCCTTGCTCTGCATCAATAGAACGGTGATCAGTGCGATAGAAGCCGGCTCCATGGAATAACAAAGAGCAGCCCTGCCTACCAGGAAGGAGAGGCTTAAGGTGATGGCTACCCGAACTATAAATTGCACGTCAGGAAGGGTGATATCCTTCACTTTACCGTGCTTTCCTTTTAAAATAGCGTTTCTAAGGTTGTCCAACAACATTTCCACTGTGAATCCCCCCTCTTTCATCATCATAAGTGAGAAGGGTTACGAAACCTGTAGAAGGCTGTCGTGGAAGCAAATAAATTTTCGACAAAAACCAAAAACAGCCAGAGGGACCAGAGGCGTGGCAGAGGGACGTTTCGTTGGCGTGGCAGGGGTGCGTGGCAGGGGGACGTTTCGTTTGGTGGCAGGGGGACGTTTCGTTTGCCACCTTTTTGCTGAAATAAGGTGGCAAACGAAACGTCCCCCTGCCACCAAACGAAACGTCCCCCTGCCACGTCCCCCCTGCAACATTGGAACAATTTGCATGAAACATCGTCATACACAATGGGATACATTTATGAAAGTATTTATCAAACAGTTTTTAATATGGCTGGCTATCTTCACCGTAATCCTTACTCCTGTCACTTATTCGCTGGATAAGCTCGGTGGTGTTCGCGTATTTCAGGGGACCGAAAACCTGATGGATGAGCTGGATGTTATCGTGGATCCGCAGAGTCCTTTCTTTGAGGCTTTCCGCGACTCGGAACGGGTTAACATCCTGCTTTTGGGCGTAAACGACGGGCTTTCCGATACGATAATGCTGGGAAGCTATGACATGAAGAACCAGCGTGTAGATGTGATTTCCATCCCCCGGGATACCTATTATGACCGGGTGGAAGCCACCTCTGCAAGCACCCGCAAAATTAACGCAATCTACCGCAACGGCACAGCGGTAGGAACGGCCAGGGCCGTCAGCGATATACTTTTGGGGATGCCTATCCACTATTATGCTGTGGTCAGTTACGATGGCATCGGCAAAATCGTGGATTCCGTAGGGGGCGTACCCATGGATATTCCATTCCATATGTACTATAAGGATCCTACCGACGAGCCGCCCCTTTACATCGATATCTCGGAGGGATCAATCATAATCGACAGCAGCAACGTACAGGAGTATCTCCGCTTTCGCAAAGGGAGTCCGGGCTATCCCAGCTACCCTGACGGAGATATCGGCAGGGTGAAGGCACAGCAGGAGTTTATGAAATCTGCATTTCGTGAGGCGCTTGGCTTCAGTTTGCCCAAAACGGCAAATACCGTGATCCAAAATGTGGACTCCGATCTCACTCTATCCATGGCCGCGAAGATTGTGAGAAAAGCCACAGGGCTTACCGGTGAGGACATTCAGACCTGGCTGACTCCCGGCGATTCCGGAATGAAAAACGGGGCATCCTACTGGTGGGTGGACGAGTCGGCGGTAGAGGAAATGCTGATGGAAATCTATTCAGTTCCGGCGGGAGAAGAGGAAGAGCAGGAGCTACAGGAATAACACTTTCTTTTTATATCGAAGTGGTATAAAATATAAAGATGTCGAGATTCTATTTAAGGTTCGGACTTTAAAGATTATAATGTGACAATTTAGGAACGTCCCCACTGTTACATAGAGAATTAGAGTAATAAAAACGAAGGAACGGTTGTCTTCTGATGAAAAAGGCGCGCAAGAAAGCTGCAGACAATTTGAATAGGAACAATATCATTACCTTTGCCGGCTATTTTCTGGCGACATTCATCGTTGCAGTGGCCGTGATGGTGGGTACCAGTACGGCGATTCAAGAGGTAGCGGAAAAACCTATTTTTGGTGAAACGGAAACGAATCTGATGGACGACATGCCTGTCCTGGTCAGCGAGGACAGCATCTTCTTTGAAGCTTTTCAGGACGCAAGCAGGATCAATGTGCTTCTGATGGGTTTCAATCAGAACCTTGCGGACACCATCATGGTGGTCAGCTTTGACTACGAGGCAAAGCATGTAGATCTCATTTCCATTCCCAGGGACACCTATTATTATCGTGAAGAGTATAAATACAGCCCCGGCTTCTTGAAAATCAACTCTATTTACCAGAAAACAAAGGAGCCTTTGGAGACGGCAACGGTGGTCAGCGAAATCCTATTGGGCATGCCCCTTCACTTCTATGCCATAGTGGATTACGAAGGAGTGGAGGAAATCGTGGAAGCCATGGGCGGTGTACCCATGAATATACCCTTCAATATGAAATATACGGATATTACCGACAAGCCGCCCCTGTATATCAATATCCCTGCCGGAGAACAGGTGTTGGATGGAGAGCATGCCGTTCAGTTTCTCCGTTACCGCAGCGGTTATAGGGAAGGGGATATCGGCCGGGTTAAGGCGCAACAGGAGTTTATGAAATCCGCTTTTAAGCAGATGCTGAGTTTCGACTTACCGAAAATCGCCAAGGTGATTCTGAGAAACGTAGAATCCGATGTAGACATGGGAACGGCTACGAAGATCCTCACGAAAGGACTGGGCGTAAAAGCGGAGTCCATTCAGACCTACCTGATGCCCAATACCCTTCAAAGTGAAGCCCCCTACTTTGTCTATCCGGACAGCAAGGGCATTGCAGAGGTCATAACGGCCATCTATTCCATTGAGCCGGAACCGGAGCCGGGAACGGAAACAGACCCGAACAATGCGCAAGATGAGGACTCCAACGATGAATAGAACTATTTCAATCATTCTTTTGACTTTCTTATGGATAGCAGCTTTCTTGGTTCCCGTAGCCGGGGAGCCGGTTCATGCTGCAATACCCAACTTTACGGATGTGTCTCAGGATCACTGGGGACGCTCCTATGTTTCCTTTGCTGCGGAACTGGGTATTGTCAACGGGTATCCCATGGAAAACGGCAGTTTTCAGTTTCGCCCCGACAATTCCGTTTCAAAAGAGGAATCTATGCAGATGCTCTACAAGGCGGTGACAAATTCGGGTATCGGTCCTGCATTCGGCGAGGAGCTGCTGCAAAAATACGAAAAGGAGCTTTCCGATGCAGGAATCGCTGCCTGGGCCTGGGAATGCGTTTCCTACGGCTTAGAAAATGGAATATTGGAAGCATCGGAGTTGGCGAGTTTCCGAACTGCGGTGGGGGATTCTGTCCCCGCAGCCAGGGAGGAAGTGGCACGCTGGACAGGAAAGGCTGTCGACAAGAAATTGATGCCTGCCACCGCTTTGGATTACGCAGATGCAGATCAGATTGCCGATGAAAACCGGGTTTACGTGGACCTCCTCAACCGCACGAAGATCATGATCGGCGACAGTACCGGAAAATTCAATCCCAAATCCGCTATCCGCCGAGTGGAGTTTGCCGTTATATGCAACCGGGTATATGCTCTCGCCGAGGCGGACTTTGATATAGACAGTGAAAGTTACTCGGTTCAAGGGACCATTACCGGGATCAATAGCGCTGATCGGAAGATTTACTTCACGGACCACACCGGCGCATTGAAAGTTATCCATCTTGAGGATGAAATTCAGATTGTAATCAACGGAAAATTAGCATATAATAATTTCAACAGCATTCCTACGGGCAAGAAAACCGTTGTTGCATGGGGACCTTTTGGTCAACTCCACGTCGCGACAGAGGTGGTTGTCGGTGAGGCTGCCATCAGTCGACTTACTCCGGTGAGCGATGATTGTATCGAAGCAGGTTTACTTGTTAACAGAGGGGATCGCGTATATTATTACATCGACGGGGAAACCTCCATTATAGACAACCCGACTGAAGGGGAGGTCGTTATTTTCATTGCAGACGGCATTAAAATAGTAGAAATCGCAAAGGCAGAATAATTCACAGAACCCACTTCACAACATTACAGAGAATACCGCGGTACTTTAAACACAGTCCTATGCACCGTCATTTAACGCATTGATGATTCTCATCGTGCTTTGCCCATTTTTTAAGAGGAGAAGAGTAATAATGTCAGGTACGAACGAAATGGATCAAGCCATCCTGAAAACAAAGAAAGTCGCTGAGCTGCGTGAGATTGCCAAAGCATTTGGAGTCCCCGGCTACCAAAGCCTCAAGAAAGCAGATTTGGTGAAAGCGCTCACCGGCGAGGTGGAGGCGGAGAAACCGGAAACGTCCGAGAAGCCGGGAGAGGCTCCGCGAAAAAGGGGCAGACCCAGAAAGAATCCCATTGCGCCGGAGCAGAGCAAGCCGGCTGTGGAAAAATCATCGGAAGAACCGGCTACGGAAAAACCTTTGGAAGAACCGGTAACAGAAACGCCGACTGTAGTTAAACCGGCTGTAGTAAAACACAGGGACACTGCAGATGAGAGCACGACGGAGAGCGCGGCAGAAGCTGTAGTTGCCCAGACGTCGGAAAACCACCTGGGAAAGCACGTCAAGAGAACCTATCAACCCAGTGAAGACCGTCCCGAAGTAGAAGGGATTTTGGATATTGCCGAAGGAGGCTTTGGCTTTCTCAGATTTCACAATTTTCTTACCAGCGACCAAGATGTTTATGTCTCGCCTTCACAGATCAGAAGATTCAACTTAAAAACCGGAGATAAAATAAAAGGCATTTCTAGAAGACCAAATGAGGGAGAAAAATTTGGTGCCATTCTCTTTGTCAAAGAGGTCAATGGCGACGAACCCGGTGTTGCAATGCGTAGGCCTGATTTTGATGACCTGACTCCGATTTTCCCCAACCAGAGAATTTCTTTAGAGAACGGTTCCACAGAGCTGTCCATGCGGCTCATCGACCTGGTTGCCCCAATTGGAAAAGGGCAGAGAGGGCTTATCGTCGCGCCGCCTAAGGCAGGAAAAACTGTGTTGCTTAAAAAAGTGGCTTCCAGCATTGAAAAAATGTACCCGGATATTGAACTCATCGTGCTGCTGGTGGATGAGCGGCCTGAGGAAGTCACCGATATGCAGCGGTCCATCAATGGTGAGGTAATTTATTCCACCTTTGACGAGATGCCCGCAAATCACGTGAAGGTCGCGGAAATGGTGTTGGCCAGGGCACAGCGCCTTGTAGAACACGGCAAGGATGTGGTTATTCTGCTGGACAGCATTACGCGGTTGGCAAGAGCTTATAACTTGGTGATTCCTCCCACGGGGAGAACCCTTTCCGGAGGTTTGGATCCCGGGGCTCTTCATAAGCCGAAGAAGTTCTTTGGCGCAGCTCGTAAGATGGAAGAAGG
>CAYLVS010000014.1:0-11574 GCA_964387185.1 uncultured Oscillospiraceae bacterium
TTCTGACCATACACCGAAAATCGTCGTGATCGGCATGGGAGGCGGTGGATCCAATATCTCCATTATTCCATGGTGGATCGCTACGGGCGGACTGCTCTTTGCTACGATCATCGGTATCGTTGCCGGTTACTCCCCTGCAAGAAGGGCTATGCGCCTTTCGGCCTTGGAGAGCTTGCGTAACGAATAATGTGAAAATAGCTTGACAGCGACGGCGTTGCAAAGTATAATTTCTAGTGCATTATGTGCAAAATCCATTAGCCCCGGATTAACGCATAAATTTATAAAACAGGCTTGGGTGGGGTGAAACATCCGGGCAGGAGGAAGTATACAATGAAATCATTTGTAGCAAAGCCTCACGAAGTGGAAAGAAAATGGTATGTCATCGATGCAGAGGGTAAAACCCTTGGCAGACTGGCAACAGAAGCCGCTTCTATTCTGAGAGGCAAGAAAAAACCCATATTCACACCTCATGTGGATACAGGTGACTATGTGATCGTCATCAACGCAGAGAAGATTCACGTCACAGGAAACAAAAGAAAAGACAAGGTTTACAAGCACCACACCGGCTATCCCGGCGGACTCAGAGAAATCACCTTTGAGAAACTGCAAGCAAAGAAGCCGGAGGAAATCATTCGCCATGCCATCAAAGGCATGCTACCGGATGGAAAGCTTGGCAGACAAGTATATAAGAAGTTGAAGGTATATGCTGGACCCGTACACAAACATGAGGCGCAACAGCCTGAAGTTTGGGAATTTTAAGGAGGGGAGGAATCGTAGATGGCAAAGATGCAGTATTATGGAACAGGTAGAAGAAAGTCGTCTGTCGCCCGTGTAAGATTGATCCCCGGGAAAGGCGAAGTAACAGTAAACAAAAAATCTCTTGACGATTATTTTGGGATGGAGATTCTAAAGAGAGAGGTCAAGAGACCTTTTGAAGTAGCCGGAGCCGAAGGAAAGTTCGATGTAATCGCAACTGTCAGAGGCGGTGGAACCACCGGACAGGCCGGTGCGTTGCGCCACGGTATTTCCAGAGCTTTGTGCACAGCAGATGGCGAATATCGTCCTAAGCTGAAGAGTGCAGGCTTCCTGACCAGAGACCCGAGAATGAAGGAAAGAAAGAAGTACGGACTCAAGAAAGCCCGTAAAGCGTCCCAGTTCTCCAAGCGGTAATCGGTACAAAACATCAAACGAAAGAGCCACATTTTCTGTGGCTCTTTTTGTAAGTGAAATTAGTAAACCCTGGATATTAACGGTCTACAACTAGCACAAGAGTTTTTTGCCGGTGAAACAACCTCACCGGTGGTAAAGTCCATTGCAGTAGCAGCATCATTTACATCTCCGCAACCTGTGCAAATGTCCTCTGCGGATGCAGTTCCGCACTGCACGAAGGGGTTTCCTACAACAGGAGTTGCACCAAACTCGATGGGAACGGCCACACAGATATTCTGAGTGATGGTGAAGGTGCAGGATCCATTTTCCACTCCGGGGCACGTAGGTGTGCCGGGAGTTACAGTGGGGGGGCCACAGCAAACGGTAGTGGTATCTCCAGGGATGGCAAAAGGTGTCACGGTTACCGGAACACAGACGCTGAACGGCTGATATGCGGTAGCCTCACAGGTTTGAATAGCACTGCATACAGGACCACAGATGCTAAGCTGGTTGACAGTGACATTACCTCCGAAAAGGCATACTACGGTGGGACCAATGGGATATTCTGTAGCAAGCTCAAAGCATATACTCATCACGCCAGCTACCTTATCCAGCCCAAAGTTAAATTTCAAACCGGGACATCCCGTGGGCGGATCCGGGTTTTCAGGTGACCTGAGTTGAACGTTTCCGTCGGGACCAAAGTCGATATCTTCCTCGATTCCATCCCGAATAACGCTGATGTTTAATATCTCACTTGCAGGTATATTTGGGCAAATCCCTAAAACCAGATGGCTTAGATCAGCATACAGCGGTAGATCCAGCCCTTCCCCTATGATGTTGTAGCAAAACCGTTGGTTATCGCCGGGTGCAGGAAAGAGATCCGAATCATCTGAATCAAGTTCTATGACAAAGGGCAACACTCTTTGACCGATTATTGTAGAATAATCGATTTCCTCTAAGCACGGCAGCTGGGCAATTTCTACTGACATTGTGTGCCTCCTATTCTTCTTCACCGCAGCCTGTGCAGATATCTTCAGAGGATGCCGTACCGCAGAGAACCGAAGGGATTCCCGGAGTGGTTGTGGCGCCAAATTCTACCGGCACAGCTGTGCAGAGGTTTTGCGTGATGGTAAAGGTGCAGCTACCATTTTGAACTCCGGGGCAGGTTGTAGCCCCAGGTGTTACAGTGGGCGGACCGCAGCAAATTGTTGTTGTTGTACCGGGAATTGCAAAAGGTGTCACGGTAACGGGAACACAAACGGATGCGGTCTGATAACCGGTGGCTGGGCAGGTAACCACCTGCTGAGGGCCTATATTCAAAGTTGACATAATTCAACCTCCATCTTAATATTTTTATATTTTATGAGATCAGAACTATTCTTGTGACAAACCAGCCAGAGGGACAGACCCCGTGGAAGCATTTGCCTCCACGGGGTCTGTCCCTCTGGCTGGTTTGTTATTCTTCATCGCTACTTATTTATGGGGGTCTAAATCCTCATTAATGAACCGTTGGGTTTTGGAAGTGCAATTTTATCAATTCGGTTTATTTTGCAAAAATGATCGTAAAAATTCTGAGCGGTCTGTTTCTCGGATGCTTTTTTCTTCAAGGAAACCATATCCCTCAACATCTGCGCCATCAATATGTTATCGAAATAACGGTATCTTCCCGTATTCCATGTCATGCTATGCGGGCTCTTCTCGTTCACATAGTAATTCCAAAAATACATCGCCTCGGCTTCTTTTTCCGTGAGCTGAATCTGATATTCTTCATGCGCAGGGACTATACCATCCTCGCACGTCTTGCCGACAAATTCGGTACTGACCATAAAGGCGCCCAAGATGCGCCTGTCTTGCTCTTGCTCTTCGGGTTCCCTTGCTGTTAATAGGCAAGCGCTGTTCTGATGCAGGCGGGCAGGACGGTTGAGTTTGCCTTTTTTTTCGCCGGACTTAATCGCGCCTGTGGATACGCTCCAGTCTTCGAAAACCCTTGTCAGTTCTTCCCCCTGGCACCAGAAGACAGCCTGTGAGCTGGGATGAATTTTGAGATTCTTAATCAAGCTCTCATTTCGCATCCGGATCTGCTGCTCTTTGAGCTGAGTCGCTCTTTCCTCTGCATTCCGAATATCTTCTTTCTCGAGCTCAATCATTTTCTTTTCTTTCATCTTCATTACGGTGTTTGCGGTCTTTTGATCCGATAGAATTAAGTAAGTTCCAAATGCATCGGGAAAAACAAACTTTTTGTTGCCTTTTGGAAACTGGATTTCTACAAAGGAATCAGAAAAATCGACGACATTTCCCTGCCCGAAAATTCTGTGAGTCACTTGTTTTTTTAGGAGATCCATTTTAAGCCTCTCTTTCAAACTAAACTATAAAAACCGCTCCCTGTCCTTTGCTATGCTTGAATGCAGAAAGATCTGAATGCGGTTGCAAAATTATTATAACATATTACTAAAAGAAAAGCAAATAGAATATTGACGCGTATATATAGATAGTATATAATAATAAATTTATCTTCCCAGTTCATACTCCGTCATCTTGTTCAGCAGTTGCCTTCTGGTGATGCCTAACACTTCTGCAGACTTGTTCATATCGTAGTTATACTTCTTTAGTATGCTGTCAATATACTCGGTTTCAGCTTCTTTTCGCATCTCTCTAAGGCCCATTTCTTCCAAAGGCGGCGCAACTGCTTTCTCTTTCTTCTTCTCCAAAAGAGGGGAGGGGAAGGAATCTCTCTGTATAATCCCATCCTCGGAAAGAACCACCATACGTTCAATGATGTTCTTCAGCTCCCGAATATTCCCCGGATAATCATAGGAAAGTAGAGCGTCCATCGCAGTGGAATCAATGCAGCTTATGGTCTTCTTCATCTCGTGTTGCGATTTCTTGAAAAAGTAGTTAATCAGAAGGGGCAAGTCTTCCTTTCTCTCCCGTAAAGGCGGGATATGAATAATAATAGTGCTGATTCGATAAAAGAAATCTTCGCGAAAGCGTTCCGCTACAATCTCTCCCGCTAAATTTTTATTGGTGGCCGTAACGAGACGGAAATCCACATCGATCTCCTCATTGCTCCCCATTCGGTAAATACGCTTCATCTCTATGGCCTTAAGAAGTTTGGCCTGCATGGACAGGGGAATATCACCGATCTCATCTAAAAAGAGTGTGCCGGAATCTGCCGCCTCGATGCGGCCAATCCTCCTGCTCATAGCTCCCGTAAAGGAACCTTTTTCATGGCCGAAAAGCTCTGACTCCAGAACGGTTTCCGCGATTGCGTGGCAATTCAAATCCATAAAGGTCTTGTTGGCTCTGGGGCTGTTTTCATGGATGTAGCGGGCGATGACTTCTTTCCCTACACCGGACTCCCCCAAAATGAGAATATTCGTGTCGCTATTCGCTGCTTTTTTGGCCGTTGCCAGCACACTCTGAAAGAGCGGACTGCCGGTTTCCAGCATAGAGTCGTGCTGGTTGACTTTCTCCTTGAGGAGTTGGTTCTCCTGCTTGAGGTCCAATATCCGGTGGAGCTTGGTAATCTCACGTAAAAGCTCACTAGGGTCACCCCCTTTAGTAACGTAGGAGTAGGCGCCCTCTCTCATGGCATCAACTGCATTTTCAATGCTCCCGTAAGCTGTCAGGATAATTACTTCAGTTCCGGGAAACCGCTCCTTGATTTCCGCCATGAGCTGTCTGCCGTCTATTTCAGGCATCATCAGGTCTGTAATCACTACGTCAAAGGCCTTCTGGGCTAGAACCGTAAGCGCTACTCTCCCGGAGGTTGCTACAGACACCATGTGGCCGTTAGCCTCCAAAATGACTTTCATTACATTGCAATAATCCTGCTCATCATCTACCACCAATATTCTCAAACCTCGTTTGTTCATTGTGCCGCTACTCCTTCTCTAGATACTTCTTCAATAGGAATTGTGATTGTGAATACGGATCCCGCGCCTACCTCACTATCCAACTGTAAATCGCCGCCCATTTTACTGACTTCGTTGTATACGATGTAAAGTCCCAGCCCGTTCCCCTCCCGCTTTTGCTTTGTCGTAAAGAAAGGGTTGAAGATATCCTCTTTAATCTCCGGTGGAATCCCTTCGCCGTTATCTCTTATGGTGAGTACGATGTGCCGCTTTTCCTTGTGCAGGCAAGACACTTCGATTTTCCCCTGCTGCCCGGAAATGGCGTCGGCTGCATTGGAAATGAGATTGATCAAAATAAGCTCGATCGCTTCTGTGTTGACAACCGCATCATGAGTCCCCGTAAATCGATAATAGATATCGATACCTCGCGCGTCCAGCCAATTCCTCTGCAAATCGATGACATTACTTATTTGCACATATAAATTGACCACTTCCTTTTTGTTAGATGTCATCCTTGAAAAGTTGAGCAGGTTTTCGATGATTCTGCCGGACTTGTCCACGGACTTTTCTATGACCTTTATGGCTTCATCCCGTGTTACCGTATCGGTTTGATCTATGTTCTTCAATACATAACAGTAGTTGCGTATCAGGCCGAGAGGATTTCTGATTTCATGGGCTATGCCCGCTGCCAACTGGCCAATAGCGATCATTTTGTTGTCCTGGAGCATCTGTCGCTCAGTACTTCTCTGGTCCGTAACATCGATTATCATCAGCAGTATTTTCTGAACTTTCTCCCGGTTATCCTTTATAGTAAAAGTATGAGCTTCGAAAATGCCTCTGCCCAACGCAAAATCTAAACCGTGTTCTTTTTCTTCTTCAAAAGTGATATCGATCAGTTGCTTCAACTGCTTGGTAACAGACTCGTCGGTTCGAAAAACTTCTGCCAGAGGAAGCCCGATGGCACTATGTCGTCGAATCTCCAAGCGCTGAGCCATGGCCTTATTGATGTCTACAATCTTTCCTTCCCGGTTCACTTCCGCTAAATAGTAGGTAACCCCGTCGAAGGTGGTCTGCATTTCATTTTGACTTTCTCTAAGGAGCTCCATTCTCTGTTGAAGTTCCTCGTACAGGCTCTTGTTTGACTGGTAGAATACGAAGAAAACGCAGAGAACGGCCGCGAACATGATCAATAGGATGACACCGAACTTCTCAATGATGCTTTCGGTATATAGGGGGTAGGAAATTCCCATCCATTTCGACTGCAAATCCGTAAGTATTTGTCCATTATTCATATGATAAATGGCATTATTCAATATTTCGTAAAGGGTATCGTTTTCCACATCTACGCCGAGGCAATAGTTCTTTTCAAAGAGGTAGCCCTGGGCACGTACTAAATTTCCTGAGATATAGTCTCTTCCCAGATAATGGATCAATGCGGGTTCACTACCGGCTATGGCGTTTGCCTCTCCCTCCTTGAGCCGCCTGACGGCATCCTCCGTGCTTTCGGAAAACAGCAGCTCCATCTGAGGGTAAGACTCCTGAAGCATCAAGATTGAAGGGTCTCCATCGACGATTAGTACAGAAAAGCCTGTGCCATCCCGGGAATCCATGAGAGACATGGTGTTTTCATACATGAGGATGCCCTTCACCTCGATTAAGGGCATGGTGTAAGCAATTGTATGGTCATAGGCAAGGTTGTGCATGGAGAGAATCGCATCTACTTCGCCGTTGATCAGCATTGGTTCCGCGTCCCTCCTGAGAATAGGAACGTAAACAATCTCCGTGTCGTATCCGGAACCGATATAGTTGATAAAATCAGAAAGCATTCCCGAAGCATCTCCCTGCCGGGTGAATTGAAACAGGGGGAATGCATCATCGGTAATAGCTAAGGTAAGCTCTTTTTTATCAGACAGCCATGCATGCTGATCCTGGCTCAGCGGATAGAGCTCCGGATCATCGAGATCCGTGACTTGCCCCTGTGTGCTGATATTTCTGTAAACAAACATCAACGCTATGGACAAAAGTATCAAGAGAATGAGCAAAATCCTTCTGTTCATAGGACATCCTTTCGAGAATACTCTTCTCCGAAAACGAGCAGCTCTCTTTCTTCGGCGGATACATTGCCGTAAGATGTTCGGCTCCACAGGTAAAAAAGGATACCGAGCATTGCCCAAATCAAGATCAACATCCATTCATGAGGCCATGTCAGAGAGACTTGTCCTATTGGGGTGTAGAGCAGCAAAAAACTTATGGATATAAATAATACGATGATGCCTACAGGGACACCGTATTTGATCTTAAAGGGGCGTTCCAGATCCGGCTCCTTTGTTCTAAGTATGAGAAAAGCAACTGAGACCATCAAATAAGAAAGTACAGACCCAAAGGCACTGACATTGACAAACCATACCAGAGCATTCCTGCCTAACAGGGGGGTGATGGTACAAATACCCCCAACTAAGAAAATGGCACCGGTAGGCGTTTTGTATTTCGGATGAAGCTTTCCGAAGAATGGGGGGAGCATCTTGGCTCTTCCCATGGCGTAAAGGATTCTGGTAGAGCCTACGATAAAGCCGTTCCAGCTGGTCAAAATACCGCAGATTCCGCCTATAATCATAATCTTGCCAAAAAAGGGTGAGCCAAAGCTGTAGGCCATAGCGTCTGCCGCAGGGACGATTCCCGCATTACGCACTTCCGGAGGAGCGGAGAGACTGATCCCGAGAATCACAAGGAAGTACCAACAAGCAGCCATGAGGATCGAGACAATCAAGGTCTTGGAAATCTGTCTTAGGGGCAGATTCATCTCTTCCGCCGATTGCGGAATAACATCAAAGCCCACAAACATGGAAGGAACCATCAGCAGTACAGCTATAAATCCGTTGCCGCCGGTGAAAGTCGGGGTAACATAGGATGAATCTCCAAAGGAAATACCGCCAAAGACAAAAATCAAGCCTACGAGAAATAAAGCGGAGGTGGTCATGACCTGAAAAATGGCAGCCGGACGGATTCCAAAATGATTGAGAAAGAGTAGTACAAGCGCCCCAGCCATGCCTACGAGAGACCAGGAGGCAAAGACCGGATATCCTCCTACATTCCATAGGTAACCCACCTTTGGAATGGGGAAAATATAATCAATGGCCGTGGCAATGGCAATGCCCTCCCAGGCAGCCACGCCGATATAAGCAAAGGAAATCGCCCAGCCTACCAACCAGGCAAAGCGTTGGTCTATAGCACGATAGGCGTAAACCATTTCGCCTCCCGCCAGAGGGAGAGCGGCCGTCAACTCAGCATATGTGAGGCCTACTAAAATGCAGAGGGTGGCGCCTGCTGCAAAGGCCAACAGAGACCCTGCAACTCCGGCTTCCTTGATCCAAACACCGGAAAGCATTACCCATCCCCAACCTACCATGGTTCCGAATGCCAAAGTGAGTACGTCGGTTCTGCCGAGAACACGCTTCAGCCCTTGATTGTCGCCGGGCTTAATGTTATTGCTATTCATTAAAATCTCTCTTCATTTTGCCATAAATTCTACTGGTTCCGAAGCAATTCTATCATAGCAAGGTGATAAGTATAAGACAAGGGATGATTTTCTTTATACCGTAACCGGTGAAAGAAAACCATCCCTGCATAGTGATCTTGGATTACAATGGGAGAAGACTAATATTTAATCTCTCTGGATCCCGTATACTTCCGGTCTTCTCTCATATATTCTTCACCGAACATCAGATATTCTCTCTCTTCTATGGGTACATTCGGGTACGCTCTCTGATTCATGACAAGCAGAACCGCACCGAGGATGACCCAGCCAAATACCATGAACCACTCATAAGGCCAAACCAGGCCCGGAGTGAAGATTGGCAGGTATAGAGTAATGAAGAAGACTGCAACAGCGACGGCGATGATTCCTATGATGCCTCCGGCCTTTATCATATAAGGTCTTTCGAGATTTGGCTCATTTTTGCGCAGGGCTATAAAAGAACAGGCAACCATGCAGTAAGCTACTACCGTACCGAAAGCGCTGGCATCGACAAACCATACTAAGGCACTTCTTCCCAGTAGAGGAGAAAGACAAGTAATGGAGCCAACCAGGATGATGGCAGCAGTAGGTGTCCCGTACTTGGGGTGAACTCTTCCGAACATGGGAGGAAGCATCTTGGCTCTGCCCATGGCGAAGATAACTCGGGTAGCTCCGAGGATAAATCCATTCCAGGAGGTCAGGATTCCGCAGAGTGCTGCGATGATCATGAACTTGCCCGCAATGGGTGAATTCAACGCGTGAGCGAAAGAATCCGCTACCGGAATCGCTGCAGCGTCTCGGACTTCCAAGGGTGCGGAAAGGGAGATTCCCAGAATCATGATGATATACCAGGCGGCCGCCATGAGTATGGACGCGATTAGTACCTTTGCAATGGATCTAAGAGGTATATTCATTTCTTCTGCAGCCTGTGGTATGACATCAAATCCTACAAACATAGCAGGAACCATCAGGAGTACTACTACCAGCCCGCTGCCGTTGGTGGTCAGAGGAAGCATATTGGAAACGCTCCCAAAACCAACACCGCCAAAGAAGAACAGAATACCGCCGATGGCCATAGCCACCGTTGCAACTGTCTGGAATACCGCCGCAGGTTTTGCGCCTTTGTAGTTTACATAGGACAGGATCAGTCCACCCAAGGAACCTACGAGTACCCAGGAGAGATAGACATCAAATCCTGCTACTGTCCAGAGGTATCCAAATCTGGGCAGAGGGATGAGATAGTCAATTGCGGTAACCATTGCCGGACCTTCCCAGGCGGCAACGCCGACATAAGCGAAGGTTATCATCCAACCGGTAAACCAGGAGGCTTTATAACCAAGACCTCGATAAGAAAACACCAATTCTCCGCCTGCCAAAGGCAATGCAGGCGTTAACTCTGCATAAGTAAGTCCTACGAAGATGCACATAACCGCGCCGATGGCAAAGGCGCCAATAGCACCCAAAACTCCCGCGGCTGACACCCATACGCCGGCAAGCATGATCCAGCCCCATCCGATCATAGTTCCGAAAGCAAGTGCCATGACGTCTTTCATGTTCATGACTTTTTTTAGTTCGGCTCTTTCCTCGCCTTTAATTTTTGCCATTTCTTTTCACCCTTTCTTGATGATAGCGCCCTCTGTTTATATAGAAGAAAATTGCGTGGGGCGATTGCATCGAATATGCATTCGCTTTTTGGGGGCACTGTTTCCTATTAATTTAGCAATTCTTATGCCAAAGGCGAAGAGGTCTGATTTGTCTGATTCTTTGCATTTTAGGCCGAGCTATGCAGTAAGATTTTTTCGCGGAATCGGAAATTTTTTTCCGCCAAATCAGCTTCTCCAGTGTGTAAAAAATCAAGGACGTTTTGTTGGCCACCTCGCTTGCTCCAAACTTGATTGAGTGAGCAGAATTTGTTGCAGCCTCACTGATTGTGCAGAATTTCAAGTAATATGTGATTTTTTCGAAGAATCCCACATACTAATTGAAATTTTGCACAACCGTCCTCCAGTCACCTCTGCCTGCTTGCCTTTTTGATGATTGAATAGTAAAATACGGTAATGCAAATATATGAAGGAAGCCCGGGGACGGGCACACATTATGAAAGGAATGGCAGCATGACAAGAAAAATTGAGACGGTCAGCATAATCGGATTAGGTGCATTGGGCATCCTTTTTGGACATCATCTTTCCAAGAACATGCCTGTTGAAGCGTTGCGCATCATAGCTGATGAGAATAGAATTAATAAATATGCAAAGGATCCCGTGTACTGTAACGGGGAGAAGTGCAACTTTCATTTTGTACGGCCGGAGGACGAGACGGGACCTGCAGATCTGGTTATTATTACCGTAAAATTCAACGGTCTGGACAAGGCCATTGAGGATATAAGAAATCAGATAGGGGAACACACCATTATCATGTCTGCATTGAATGGAATCAGCAGTGAAGAGATCATCAGCAAGGCTTATGGCTGGGAAAACTTACTCTACTGCGTCTCCCAGGGACAGGACGGAATCCGGAGGGGCAACAGCCTGGAGTATCAGAATATGGGGCTGCTGTGCTTCGGGGACCGGGAGCCCGGTATCGTATCGGATAAAGTCAAGGCGGTAGAGGAATTTTTTCTCGGGACAGGTTTTCCCCATGAAGTGGAGACGGACATGCAGAAGAGAATTTGGGGGAAGTTTATGGTGAATGTCGGGGTGAATCAAGCGGTAGGCGTCTATCAGGGTACATATGGAGTTGTTCATGCTGACGGCGAAGCCCGCAACACAATGGTTGCGGCAATGAGAGAGGTTATGGCCCTATCGCAAAAGGAAGGGGTTCTGCAGACCGAGGAAGATCTGAAGTATTGGCTGAAAGTTATAGACGCTCTTCATCCTGACGGAAAGCCTTCTATGGCACAGGACATAGATGCAGAGCGCTTGACAGAAGTGGATCTGTTTTCCGGAACAGTGATTCAATTGGGTAAGAAGCACGGTATTCCGACACCGGTGAATCAGTTTCTCTACGATCGTATCAAAAAAATGGAAAGCCAATTCTAAAACCAGCCAGAGGAGTGGC
>CAYLVS010000014.1:11584-15482 GCA_964387185.1 uncultured Oscillospiraceae bacterium
CGTTTGCCACCTTTTTGCTGAAATAAGGTGGCAAACGAAACGTCCCCCTGCCACTCCGGTGGCAAACGAAACGTCCCCCTGCCACTCCTCTGGTTGATATTTATCGATAAACGATAAATAGTTGTTGACAAACGATAAAGACCTGACTATAATCAAGGGCAGAAAACGCAGAAAGGAAGTATGATTATGTGGAATCCTGCCAAGTCGGTTATTTTGTCATCTGTATGTACAAAGTTGGTTATTCTTCTTGTGATCGGTTTTGCTTTTCTTGCGCCCAACTTAGTGGATTATTATTTGGGGAATGTAGCAATCAAGCATCCGGACACCGCCTTTTCGTTTCTTGTAACCGTCTACGCATGCTGCGTTCCCGCATTGTATGCCCTATATTGTCTGGACCGCCTATTGGCCAACATTAAGAAGAAGGAAATATTTATCGGAAAGAATGTAAAGTACCTTCGCCGGATCTCCTGGTGCTGTTTCGCCGTTTCCGCTCTTATACTAGTTGCGGCTTTTTCTTCCTTCCTTCTTTTCATAGCGGCCATTGCGGCATCGTTTATCGGTTTGATACTCAGGGTCGTAAAGAATGTAATCGAGCAGGCCATGATTATCAAAGACGAAAACGATCTTACCATTTAGACAGGAGGGATAAGAAATGGCAATTGTAGTAAATTTGGATGTCATTATGGCAAAGCGAAAGAAATCTGCCGGCGACCTTGCAGATGAGATCGGCATCACGCCCGCCAACCTTTCTGTCTTGAAAAATAATAAAGCCAAGGCCATTCGATTTTCCACTTTGGAGGAACTCTGTAAGGCCTTGAATTGTCAACCGGGGGATATTTTAGAGTATGTGGGAGAGGATTAATAAATGAGCGAGTTATTAGAGGGAATTTATAAAGCAGAAGGAATGTACGAAGAAAAGCGGGTGCCATCAGCGAAACCGGTGGATTTCAAGAGACCCGATTTGGGTTTTGCCATTGCGATGTCAGTGTGCGGGTTCTTGTATTGGAACCTCATCCGATTCGAGAGCCTGGGAGCAGGGGTTACCATATTTGCTACCATACTGTGCATCGTTTCCGGTGTTTACCTGCAGGCAAATGGAATGCGCCAGACAAAAGAGAGCCTTTTATACCTAGCGGTAGTGGCGTTATCTGCGGGAAACTTCTTTCTGTTTGACAATGTTGAGATAAAGGCATTGAACTTCCTATTTCTATCCTTGGCTTTTGTCTACTGGGTTGCCGCTTCTACCGGAAGGCGGTTGGAAGGAAGGCTGTCTGCCGGCATAATCGGTGATGGAATCAATCAATTGCTCCTGGTACCTTTTCACAACTTCAATTGTGGGTATTTAGGGTTGAAAAACAGGTCGGGGAGCGACAAGCGCAGCCGGGGCATCCTGCACGCACTGCTTGGGATCCTCATCTTTCTCCCCGTTCTCATGATTGTAATCTCTCTTTTGATGAATGCAGATGCGGCATTTGAGCACTTGGTCAGCAGCATTCGCATCTCCATTTCCGCCGACATTCTGGATATTATTATGCAAATGTTATTGGGGATTCCCGTGGCGTGCTATCTCTTCGGACTGGTTTACGGCAATTTGCACAACAGGCACGTAGAACACATC
Organism: uncultured Oscillospiraceae bacterium; assembly: GCA_964387185.1. GTDB lineage: Bacteria > Bacillota > Clostridia > Peptostreptococcales > Anaerovoracaceae > UBA1426. The sequence goes on from CAYLVS010000014.1 coordinate 13,203, forward strand.
ACCTTAGACTCCATTGAAAGGGCATGGGCGACGTTCCGTTTTCTTCCCGGGATCACCGTATATTCGGCACTGACCGTACTGAATGGAGTCTACCTGGTTTTCTTCCTGTCACAAACCGCTTATCTGTTTTCCGCTTTTGGCGATCAGCTTCCCGAGGCTATGACCTATGCCGAATATGCAAGAAGGGGTTTTTTTGAACTTTGTACCGTGGCGGGCATTAATTTAGGTGTGATCGGTGCAGCTCATTTGTTGACGAACAGAGGGGAAGGTGCTCAAGACCCACCCAAGGCACTGAAGGTCGAGACGTTAGTCCTGTGTGTTTTCACGGTGCTACTCATGGCAACGGCACTCAGCAAAATGGCTCTCTATATTAACTATTATGGGCTGACCCAATTACGGGTCTATACCACCTGGTTTATGCTGGTGCTGTTCATCATGTTTGTAATTGTGATCCTGAGGCAGTTTAAGCGCTTCAATGGGACGAAAATCGCTGCTATCAGCTTTATCGTCTGCTTCTTATTCCTCTGTTATGCAAATGTAGATGGTTTTATTGCCAAATACAACATTGACCGCTATCTTCACGGCAGTCTGGAAAGCGTGGATGTGATGGCTCTGGGACAGCTGTCGGATGCGGCAATCCTTCCCATGTTCGATTTGTATGGAAAGACGCGTGATGAAGAATTGAAGGTGGAGCTGAGGCGCGCTATCCTGGGAACGCCTAGGGGGGAGTTCCTTGGGTATGAGGGTGAGGGCAGTTCTGGGGCTCGGGTTTACTACGAGTATGAAGAGGCGTATAAAACTTTCCGCGACTTCAATGTTCAAGCCTACAAGGCAAATAAAATCCGCGAGAGGTTTTAGAGAGCGACAAGTTCCGTTAAGTAATCCCTGGAGGCTTCAATACTGAGCTTGTCGCTGTATTCATCTAAAATGTCGTTTAGCCCGTTTCCCATAAACTGCACGACGCCCCGTGAATTTCTCCCGGCCCAATGATGGATAATGTTAGTAGCCATGCGCAGTTGATCCTGAAATACAGGGCAGAGTTTAGAAGTTATGCGACCGTTTTTGTCGATACCAACCAAGTAAACCAAATAAACTGTCTTATCATGGGACAGGAACTCCAAGAGCTTATCGATATTATAAGCTTTTGGGTTGCTGTTTAGAAAGAGCACTTTTGTTTTAATGTCCGTTTCCGTTACATAGTCCGGGTACTCTTTGGAATAGTCTCCCAGCTTGTAATCTGTTCTGAATTCCGGAATGGGTTTCTTGTTTTTCAAGCTATCGATGATGGTGTCCCGTAAATTGCCCGGATCGGAAGAAATGAGGTACTCGATGATTCGACCTCGAATATTCACATTATCGATAAATGTGGCGATGGCAATTTCATTTTGCGCGGCTTGGGTTCTTCTTTGCAGATCGTCATTCAGATCGCGAAAGCAGTCGGACTGTAGAAATTCTTTTGCCCGCTGAGGTGCGTCCATAAGGGTGTTAAGCTGATTTTGATTGGGTATGAACTTCCTCCCGGTCCCTACAATATTATTCGTCGCCTCAACCAATCGTTCAAGGTTCTCCTCAAAGGTAAAGCCCTGATGGATTGCAAAGAGTTCCTCAAAATTCTCAGGGGAGTTGTCTAATTCCGAGATGGTTTTCAGGATATCGGAACCGTTGAAACTGCCTTTGATATTATCCATACGCAGCTCGTGAGAGGAGTGGCTGATCTTCTTAAGAAAAGTAGTGTTTGCAATCTGCAAATAGTTTTTGCCAGGGGTAACAACACAAACAAAAAATGGTTGATCATCGTATTTGCGCAAAGCTGATAAAGATAGGACTGTATTTCCCATGTTTCTTGTTGCCGACCTGCTGAAACGGATGGCAAAGTCGTTGCCATAATATACTTTCCGGTCAAGCACCAAGCCAAACTGTTCTTTTACCATATCTGCCAATGCAGCTTTGCTGTTAATTCCGTCATTTGCGACGATAAGATCCACTAACCGGGATACAGCCTCTCTGTTATATATCATCTTCTGCCTCTTCAAAGAGTGTCAATTGTCTGTTCTTTTTTCTTTTATTCTGTTCCGCCAAGGTATTCCTTTCCCAAAAGACTCCATCGCTGTAGCCCTGAATGGTATTATCCATCTCCGCCATTTCCAGTCTCTTCTGCGTCCACACACAATACTGCTCGTTATATTCAATTCCCGCATAATTGCGATTGAGCTTTTTGGCAGTCACCGCTGTGGTGCCGGAACCCAAGAAGGGGTCAAACACCAAGTCGCCTTCGTTTGA
>CAYLVS010000015.1:0-2499 GCA_964387185.1 uncultured Oscillospiraceae bacterium
TTGCTATGCCAAACGGTACGACAACCGATCCGATGTTTCGTAACATGACTTTTGAGCAGATGAATGCTCTCATGGCCTTTCGGACAATTTGGCTTGAATTGGTCATGTGGACGAGGGAATTCGTCTACAGCATAGTAGACAACGACCCAAGCCAAGCTGCTGTTACAAACCGGCTTTATACAGGTGTTCCTCTGGATTTTTATAATGCAGTAAGCGTGTTTTACGGCCCGGAAATTGCAGAAGAGTTTCTCGGAGGTATGTCAAGGGCTATTTTACGCATCTGGAGGCTGGTAGATGCAATAAAAACCAGCCGACCGGATCTTGTAAGAGACCTTACTATGTCTATGTATGAAGACGCAAACGAAAATGCCGCCTTTTTTGCAGATGTTAACCCCAATTGGGACCAAACCACCTGGAGTAATTTCTTCATACAATATCTCAGCATGCTGAACGAAATGATCCTTTCCATCATTGGGGGAGACTATGAAAACGAGATCCGTGTCTTCGACCGACTTCAAAACCTCTCCATTCTCATGGGAAGTAATATGGCAAGAGGCATCATTCGGAACAGACCGGTCGGCCAGACTGAGTCCACTGATCTCTGAGCCTATTGGAACAAATCAATAAAAGAAGGAGTTTACTTATGCCTAATGGTATTATTATTGAACCGATTCCTCGGAACGTCACCTTTGAGCAGATGAATGCAATTCTTACCTTCCGAACCGTTTGGCTGGACATGGCCATGTGGATGCGTAATTATATTCACAGTTTCATTCGCGACCACCCAAATCTTCCGGCCATAACAAACCGCCTTTATACTGGCGTGCCCCTTCGGTTTTACAATGCCCTTGTAGTTTTTTACGGAACTGAGATCGCAGAGGAGTATCTGAATCGAATCTCTAATATTATCGTTGTGTTCTGGAGGTTGGTAGAGGCGATGAAAAGCGGCAACCAGGAAGGAGTGCAAAAAGCCACCCAAGAACTCTATGAAACAGCAGATCAGGGAGCTGTGTTTCTAGCCAACATCAACGATTATTGGGATGCCTCACGGTGGAGAGACCTTTATACACAATTTATCAATATGGGTATCCAGGTGATCTTATCCGTCCTAGAGGGAAATTACGAAAATGAGATCCGCATCTATGATCGGCTTCAGGACCTAACCGTTACCATGGGCAATTACATGGCAAATGGCATCATTGCAAGAGGACTGAATTAACCGGCCTCTACGATATCGCCGGTAGCCGCATCTACAGCCACAATCCAATAGCCATACCCGGAATCTGTGTGGTTTTGATTCTGCGCACCGGGCGAGACGCCCACTACGGGCTGCCAGTAGACAAAGCCGGACCGGCCGCCATCGGGTTGTTCCTCCTGGACAAACCTGCCGGGGACGGCAAAGAAATACCGGCAGGCCACCCCGTCTGCGTCCGGCTTCGCCCCGAAGAGAAAGTGTCTGTACTGCGTGGCGAAGAAGTGGGCGCCGGGGGATACAAGGGGCAGACTGGCTACATTTTGAATCCTCTTCCAACGTGCTTCTGTCCGGTCATTTTCAAAAGGAGAAACGTCCTCATAGTAATTTGAGGCCTTGCAGGTGTATCCGCAAAACCGGAGCAGATATTCGTTATAAAAGGCGTTGTAATTGGTTGGCTCTACCTGTTCCGGCTGCTGCACCTGTGCTGCAACAAGCAACTCGTCTTCCTGATTCATCACGAGCTGTGCTCCGGGCATCTTTTTCTCTGACTCCGTTTTATCGGGGGCGTTGTCGTTTTTTCTCATAATCCCTTTCAGCACTGGATGTAATGGTTCTTTCTCGTTGCTACCGGAGACTGCAGCAACGATTGCAATAGTAAAATCATGGAAACAATTCCCTTTCCCGTCCATATCCAACGGATCAAAACGAAAATAGGTCTCACCGTTGCCATAGCGGTTGATGGTGAGGCTTCCCAGTACAGTATGCAGAGTCCTGTCCCTATTCTTTCCAAACAGGATCAGCTTATATATGTAATCTCCTCTGCTGTAGTATTTCAAGTTCTGGACAACACAGCGAAGGGCACCTTTATTATTGCCGGTCTCGACCTTCAAATAGCCTTTCACGGGAGCTTCACGGGTGCTAAAATCCGCTGTCTGCTCCTCCATCATCACAAATGTTCTGGTGTATTTTATGTAATTCATTTTAGTAATCTCCCCTCCGAATCACCCTAGTTCTCTTGTGTTTATTAGGATAAATTGGTAGTATACTTATATGCGTAAGCTTGACCGAATATGACGGGGAGGAGGCGTTTGCTATGTGGATGGATGTTGTTGTAGCTTTGATTTTCGTTATTTCAACTGCCGCAGGTTTTCGGCAGGGTTTTGTACGTACCTTTATACATACAGCCGGTTGGATTTTGTCCATCGTTCTCGCCTTTGCGTGGTATGCTCAAGTGGAAGACTTCATGCGCAATAAGACAAATTTCTATGACAGCATTTACGGCAAAGTGGCCGAGCGGGTGGCAG
>CAYLVS010000015.1:2509-10940 GCA_964387185.1 uncultured Oscillospiraceae bacterium
CTTCTGCCGGAGTATCCTTTACGCAGGATATGCCGCTGATTTTGAGGGAGTTAGTCGATTCCATAAAAAATAGCGTGGCAGATGCCATCGCTATGGGAGTTACGGATTTCTTATTCAAGGTGATTTGCTTCCTTTTGCTGGTTGCAGCCATTCGTTTAGTCTTTATGCTTATTTCGTCTCTTTTCAGTAAAAAGAACAACGACGGTTTTCTGGGTTTTGTCGACGGTATTTTCGGGCTTTTGGCCGGTGCGGTCAAGGGGTTGCTGCTGATCTTCCTGCTACTGGCTCTCCTCGTTCCCGTTATAAGCCTCTCCTCCGGAGACAGCTTGGCGGCAGCTCTGGAATCCTCGAGAATTGCCGGCATTCTCTACCATAACAACTATCTGTTGCTCCTTTTAAAGGGTGCTTTTTAGTGCCCCGCCGTCTATTTTGAATCAAATTCTCTGATCCGAATTCGGGGATTTCCTTCCATGGCAAGATCGATTACCGCTTCACCGTCAGAAGCCGTAAATATATAGTTGGTGTTGGTCCCTCTGCGCACGAAACCTAGAACCATCTCCGGTCCGCCGTTATCGTGTATGCGAAGTTCGGTATAGTCTGAAAAAGGGTAGGACCTGCTCTTGTTGTAGAAAACGGCATGGTAATGGGCAGTGACGCCTTTTTCGTCGATGACTACATCTCTGCTGTAAACCGTGACATAAATTACGACTGCTCCGATGAAGGCCATAAAAATATCCATTGTGAACAGAGCGTATGCAATGATCAAGACGCCGATGACGATGGTGAATTTAGTAAAATCTTTCTTGGACGAGGACTTTCTCAATGCGGTGTAGCTTTCCATGGAAACCTCCCTATTCTTTGACCGTTGTTGTGTAACTCCCATCAATGAGGATCGTAAATACCAATGTAAATGATATAAGCAGCCAGAAGCAACATGATAATTCCCATCACTAGCTTTATGAGTTTGACCAGGACGCCGTATTTTTTGTTTCGGGTCATTCTTTCAAGGGCAGAGGCCCAAGTGCCTGCTATGATTACAAAGATACTATGTCCGAGGGCAAAGAGCAACAATAAAAGTGCACCTCGAGCCATCGTGCCATCTTCTGCGGCTATCGCCAACAGCACTACCAGCACGGGCAAAGCGCAGTGGGAGGCAAAGAGGCCTCCGAGCATGCCGGCAGCAAAGGCCCCGGTATAACCCTTCCTTTTGCTCCTGGGATGGGACAGGGATTCGGGAATGATGTTGATGATTTCAAACATCTGCAGAGCCATTAGGGTCATAACCGCTCCCAGCAAGACATACCACCAGACGCCCATATGATGAAGCAGGCTGCCTAAAAAGGATGCGAACATGCCAAGAGTGGTGTATACGACAGCCATTCCCAGGGCAAACAGCAAGGAGAGGAAAAATGCTCTCTTCCTGTCCCGGCTTTTGGTTCCGCTCACGTAGCTTATAATCATAGGGAGGCTGGTGAGAGAACAAGGGGTCAGTGAGGTAAGGATTCCGGCCAGGAAAGCCAGGATCGGCACAAACCACAAGTTGCTCTCCATCATCAGTATTAATGTCTCAATTTTTTCCTCTATAAAGTGCTCCACATCATTTTTCCTCAGCCGAAGTTCCATGCACATGACCTTTTGAATAATATATTGTATCACATATTTTTGCCAATTTGTGTTAATATAATTAAAACAACCAGGGGGTCTGTGCCCTTGGTTCTTCGATTGAATTGAGGTGGGCTCTTGAGGAAGCTTTTAATTCGCATTTTTGTCAAAGATTTTGAAGACACTGAGGATCCCTTAGTGCGTCACCGCTACGGCCGGCTTGCCGGTGCAGTGGGCATCATCACCAACGTCCTCCTATCGGGAGTCAAGATTGCTGCCGGGCTTCTTTTTGGGAGCATTGCCATCCTTGCAGACGGCATCAACAACTTAGCCGATGCCTCTTCTTCTGTGATTCTCCTGATTGGACTCCGCCTTGCGGCAAAGCCCGCTGACGAGGAACACCCCTATGGCCATGCCCGCATCGAGTATCTTACCGGACTAATTATTTCATTTCTGATTATCATCTTGGGCATTCAGCTTCTCATGACATCCATTGATAAAATACGCTATCCCGAGCCCGTGGAATTCAGTTGGATCCTTGTGGTCCTACTGATCCTGGCTGTCGCCGTCAAGGTATGGCAATCCCTTTTCTACATCCGAATCGGCGAAACCATCAAGTCTTCTGCCCTCAAAGCAACGGCCACCGACAGCCGCAATGATGTCATCTCCACTTCCGCGGTTTTATTGAGTCTAGTCTTGGGCAAGCTCACCGGCATTAACCTGGATGGATTCACAGGGGCTTTGGTGGCTATTTTCATCATTTATTCGGGCATACAGCTCATTCGGGAAACTTCCTCGCCTCTTTTGGGCAGCAGCCCTGACCCCGAGCTGGTAAACGAGATTCGGGAACGAGTCTTGGCTCACGATAGTGTCCTTGGAATCCATGACCTGGTCGTACACAATTACGGCCCGGGGAGAATCTTCGCTTCTTTGCATATTGAAGTGGACGCTCACGGTGATCTCATTGCCAGCCATGACGTGGTGGATGAAATCGAAAGAGAGATCGCCAAAGATTTAAAAATCCAGTTGGTTGCTCACATGGACCCCCTTGACACGAAAGATCCACTCACCGCAGAAATCAACTACAGCCTCAACGAAATCATAGAGCCCCTCTGCGGTGTCTCGGAAATCCACGACCTGCGAATCGTAGCCGGATACAGCCATCAGAATATCATCTTCGATGTAGTGGTGGACTCCGATTGCCCTTATTCTGATGCAGAATTGAAAAAGCTCCTGGATCAAGAGATCAAAGAGCTTTCACCAACTTATTTCACCGTTATCACAATCGACCGAAACTACATTTAGGGTGGCAAGGGGACGTTTCGTTTGCCACCCTTGTTTGCCTGCGGCGGTGGGGTGGCAAACGAAACGTCCCCTTGCCACCAAAACGTCCCCCTGCCACCCTTGCCATACACTATTTACCGGATGACTTTTTCGTCCCCGTCAATGCTTTCAAAATCTTAGTAAGCGTACCGGGCTTATCCCAGGCTCTTTCCTGCTTGCCTAATTTCTTGGCAATCTGCGCAAGGCTTTCAAGCTTCATTTCCCCTCAATACCTCCTTCAGACAACTTATGAACTTCTCCGTCTGAGGCATGGTTCCGCTGCTGACGCGAATCCAGTTGTCCCAGCCCCAAAAATAACCCGGGCGTACAATGACTCCCCGTTTCATCAATTCTTCAAACACTTCTTTGGAATGCTTTTTCACATTTACAAAAATGAAGTTTGCCCTGGATTCAAAGTATTCCAGCCCCGCCTCATGAAAGAAAGTCTCCATAGCAGATAAGGATTTGTAGTTCAGTTCCACCGTCCTCATTGTATGCGCCTGATCCTTCAAGGCGCCTCTGGCAGCCTCCTGGGCCAACCGGTTCACGTTGAAGGTGAGCTTCACTTTATTCATTTCCGCAGCGATTTTTTCTGTAGTGATCAGGTAGCCGATGCGGAGTCCCGCTATACCGCTGGCCTTGGAAAAAGTCCGCAGAATCACTGTATTGGGCCGGGTCTCCAAGTATTTCAAGCTGTTGGGATAGTCCAGATCAACGACCGCATATTCATAATAGGCTTCATCCAGAATGACGACCACGTCCTCCGGCAGTTTACAGAGAAACGCATCTAAATCCTTGCCCGTGACGATGTTGCCCGTAGGATTGTTGGGATTGCAGATGTAGAGAAGCTTGGTGTTCTCATTGACTGCCTCTAAAAATCCCTGAAAATCATAGTCTCTGCCTCGAAAAGGAACGGTTTTTATCTTGGCGCCCAAAAGACCTGTAGTAGTATTGTAAATACCGAAGGAAGGAGACGCCACAATCACTTCATCCCCCTCGTTGATAAAGGTCTGCGCAATGAGGAAGAGTAGCTCTTCTCCTCCATTTCCCACAACCAGGTTCTCTGCCTTTACTCCCAAATGGGCGGCCAGGTCCGTTTTAAGATCTACTGCTGTAGATTCCGGATACTGATTGATATCGCTCAAAGCCCTACTCACCGCCTCTATGGCCAAGGGAGAAGGTCCTAACTGATTCTCGTTGGAGGCCAGCTTTTCAATCTCTGTCAATCCGTACTCCCTCTTCACTTCTTCGATGGGTTTTCCGGGAACGTAAGGACGGAATTGTTCTAATTCTTTTCTGAATAACGGTCTGCTCATTCTATTTCCTTTCTCTCTGCTCGGTGGCAGGGGGACGTTTCGTTTGGTGGCAGGGGGACGTTTCGTTTGCCACCACAAGCAAACAAGGGTGGCAAACGAAACGTCCCCCTGCCACCACTATGCTGATCACTCCACATCTTCCAGTGTCGAAAGTACTGTGTTGTACTTTCCTACCTGACTGATGCTGAAGTCTAAAGGATCTTTACTCTTGACCCCGTCGGGAATGCGGAGGATCGTGGGATTTACAAATACCGTATCTACGAAGTCGCCGTTTACGGCCACCTTGCTGAAGGGGGTGAAATTCTCTCCGACCACATAGGTGCTTTTCCCGAAGTTGAATATCTTATCGACGTGGATCTCTCTCACTCCCATCTTGAGTTCTGTGGGCTCAAAGGGGTTGGCTCCCCCGTAAATATAACGGTTCCCGTACAGCATATCATATTGGAGAATTTCCAAATTGTCCAGATAATTTCCGTAATCCCTCTTGGTCTGATGGTACCAGGTCAATATGCCGCTGTGGATGCCCAAGAGCTCAAAAACCCGGGACGAAAGTTGGTAAGCGGTGAGATCTTCATCAATCTTTGCCAGTTTGAAATTAGATGTGACCAAATATTGTGTCTCATAGATAGACCCGCTGACAAGATCATCTTCCGAGATATTCAGAACGGGAAGATGGTCGCCGTAAAAGACCAACACCGTCTCTTCATAGTTTTTCAGGTCTTCGGTAAGGTCTCCCACGAACTGATCCATTTCGTAGATCTGGTTCACATAGTACTCCATGGCATTGCGCTGATCTTCCTCCTCGATTCCACCCGTGACGCGGATTTCCATATCTTCTTCCGCCAATGGATCTTTTTCCGGATATTTACCGTGACCTTGAACCGAGACTGCAAATACGAAATCCTTGCCCTCTGTAGTGTCTAAGGCTGCCCGGATCTCATCGATGAGGATGTTATCCTTAGCCCAGTTTCTCGGTGTCATTTCAACGTTGTTCATGTATTCCAACGATGTAAAGGTGTCAAATCCAAAGTTTGAGAACACTATATTCCTGCCGTAGAAGGCCCCCCTGTGATTGTGAATGGCGTGAGACGCGTAGCCTAGATCTCTCAGGATATAGTTGACGCTCTCACAGGTCCTGTCCTTCATTATCGTCTTGTATGGATACTCTCCCGGTCCAAAGTTGCGGATCCGCATTCCCGTGAGAACCTCAAACTCTGTGTTGGCAGTCCCCGCGCCCACCGAGGGGACCCTCAGAAAGCCGGATGAACCCTGCTTCTGCAACCTGTGAAAGTTAGGTACGGGGTCTTTGGAAAAGGTTACATCTTCAATCAGGGTGGGATCGATAAAGGATTCCAGCTGAACAAATACTATGTTTGGCCTTCTCTTCGCCGCCGGCTCTACCGTCTGCAGGACGGGTATAGTCGTGTCCGCATTTCGGTTGCCCATGGGAATTCCTTCGTCGAAAATCTCTGTTACCATATGCGCCGAGTAGCCCTCAGGCATGGGGATGCCTCGAATCAGCCAGGTGTTGAGGAAACAATAGGGTACGCCGTAATCTTCGTATGCATAGCCCAGGTTTCCAAAATATGTGGACAGCCACCGCTTTTCAATTCCGGTATTTGTCGCACCGGAAAAAGCCAAGGCGAAAACGATAATCAGCAGCAGATTTGTCTTATAGGGAATTGGCTCCTTCCTTTTCGGTACAAAGATAAAGGTGAGGACGAGAGCAGCAAGAACCACAACAACCCCAAATGCAAGGAACACGATTTGCCATGTACTCATGTAGTTCGGCAGTATGGAAAGTCCGTTTTCTAATAGAGCCAGGTCCGATACGGTAAAGGGGGTCATGCGAAAGCTCAGGACAGCGCCGTTGGTAATGCCAAGGGCAAGCCAGAGCGCAGAAACGATGACATAATAGAAAATACGGTGTCGGATTACCAATGAAAAGCTGAGGCTCACGAAAATCAACAGTGCGTTATAGAAAAACACCTTCGGATCATCTATCAGGAATTTAAATCCCTGCAACAGGGACTGTCTTCCCAGGCTTTCAATGATGAGATTCAACAGAAAAGCGAGACCGGTCGAATAGACCAGTCCCGGATCTACATATTTCCGAATAAGCTCCTTCATTTGTAACATACCCCTTAGCTATGCTTCATCACACGCGTTCTTAACGAGGTTGGCGATGGCAGCAAACTCTTCTAATCCCAGTGTTTCCGCTCTTCTGACAGGATCTATCCCCGCCGAATCCAGCAAAGCGAGGATCTGCTGCTTGTCCAGTCCATAGAGACCGGTCAGGGAATTGAGCAGCGTCTTTCTCCTCTGTCCAAAACCGGCTTTTACCACGGCAAAGAAGGCTTTCGGATCCAACAGCTCCACAGGCGGTTCTCCCCTCAACGAGAGGTGTAGCACGGTGGAATCTACCTTCGGCTTTGGAAGAAACACTTCCTTTGAAACCGTGGCCACCATCTCAACCGTACAGTAATACTGAACCGCCACTGAAAGTGCGCCATATGCCTTTGTGCCCGGTACTGCGCGAATGCGGTCAGCCACCTCTTTTTGCATCATTACGGTGAGGCTTTGAATCCCCAGCGCTCCATCACCTTCCTCGAGAACTTTCATGATAATGGGAGACGTGATGTAGTAAGGCAGGTTCCCAATGAGTTTGACGTTGGCAAAGCCCTCTCTGTTCCCTTGGGAAGCTTCTTTGATCAAATCAGCCAGGTCCATCTTTAAGAAATCGCCTTTGAGGATCCGGACGTTCTCATATTCCTTCAAGGTTTCTCTCAATATAGGTATGAGGTTATCGTCGATCTCTACACCGATGACCTGTTGTGCCTGCTCTGCGGCAGCTGCCGTAAGCACTCCCATGCCGGGGCCCACCTCGATGACCAAATCCTCCTTGCCGATGCCGGCACCGCGGATGATGCGGTCCACAATGTTCCCGTCAGTCAAGAAGTTCTGACCAAGGCTCTTGGAAATGTGAAAACCGTATTTATCTATGATCTTGCGGGCTGTCGCCGGCGAATAGAGTTTGTCCATGCCTGTAGAATTCCTCTCTCGAAATACCGTATCCGTTTAGGCGGGCTAAAAATGTCTTTGTATTGCCATAGCCAACCCCCAGAGCTTTTCCCATTTCCCTTCTCCGATAGGTTGCTTGGGACGTACCTGCCAGGCCGAAAAAAAGAAGATCATCCATGGTAAAAAGATCTTTATCCTCTGATAGGCTGTACTTAGTTTTTTCCAAGGCTGTTATTATACTTTCCGCAGATGCGTTTTCAATACCGATGTCTTCGTTCTTTCGAGCATCCTCGCGGTCTAGATAAGCGTGCCTGCTCCCGGGAAAGCGTTGCTCTATGCGCTTTCTGATGCTCTCTCCGGCAAAATCCGGATCCGTAAAGATGATAATGCCCGGGCCATTATACGCTTTTTCGATCCGTTCCCAGGTCTCTTTGCTGATGCCAAAGCCACTAGTGGCAATGATCTGAGCGTCTACGGCAGCCTTTACGGCACTCTCATCATCCCGGCCTTCTACCACAATAATCTGCTCAATCCTCTGCTTCATCTTCCGTCTTATCCTTATTTCTCAAAACGTACAAAGTCTCTCCCGGCAGAATCATCCGCAACTGCTCTCTGGCCTGCTGCTCAATGTATTCCTCGCTGTCAACGTATGAGAGCTCTTCTTCCAATACTGTCTTCTCCGCCTCCAAAGCCTCCAACTGTGCCTGGGCAGCAGCCTCTTCCATCTTTAAGCTAATCACATTATAAACAGATACGCCGATAATCACACCAATGACGATAAAAACCAGACCGTAGACGATTCTGCGTTGCAAATTTTTAATCACCTTCCGCCGGGAAGGCTCCTGACAATCGCGCTTCGCCCTTTGTGACTTTTCGGCAACAGCCAATTTACGCCGTTCCCCGCGTTCCCGCCGGGCAGCTTCCATATCGATCACTTGATTGTTTTTGAATTCTCTGCTTCTGCGGCGCTTTGCCATGGTACTCTCCTGTGAAGGTGGCAGGGGGACGCTTTGTTTGCCATGGTGACAGGGGGACGTTCCTAAATTGTCACCATGGCACCATGGCAAACAAAGCGTCCCCCTGTCACCCACATCACTTGGTGTTGTGTTTGCAGATATTGTACCATAAAAAGGCACCGAGAGTAAAGCCGACAACACCGTGAACCGTCA